>JBIIIF010000408.1:0-4512 GCA_044235005.1 Planctomycetaceae bacterium
TGAATATGACTTGACCAACGCGAAGAATCTCTGAGTTGTCCCGGCCTTGAAAGGCCTGGCGACCGTGAAGTGCCGCTCCGCGGCAAAGCACGAATGTGGCTCCTCGCGGGGCGAGGCTCGATGGCGAGTGTCTCAGCAGCAGGCTGCTGAGGGGAGAAAGCTGCAGCAGGCTGCAGGCAGTCCAGGGTCCAGAGTCGTCGTGGAGCACTCGCAACTCCGGGCGAGCCTGGGTCCAACGCAGCTTTCTCGCCGTCGATTCTCTCTCTGGCGTTTTGCGGGTATACTTCGATCCCAATTGAACCGTGAAATTCCAATTCGGACGGATCGACGAAAATGGCTGACGCCCCTGCTGCTCCACCCACAGCGGCCCCTGTTGCTACTCGCCCTTTTGCCCACCTGCATTGCCATACGCATTACAGCCTTCTGGACGGCGTGAACCGCATTCCGGAGCTGGTCAAACACGTCAAAGCGTCCGGCATGGATTCCATCGCCATCACGGACCACGGAAATCTCTACGGCGCGATTGAATTCTACACGGGTTGTAAGAAGGGCGGCGTCAAGCCCATTCTCGGTTATGAAGCTTACGTTGCGCCGGGACGACGGTCTGATCGCACCTCCAGCCGACAAAAAGAAGCGTCCTCTCACCTGACACTTCTGGCGATGAATCGCAAAGGCTTCGACAATCTGATTCGCCTTTCGTCAACGGCGTATCTGGAGGGATTTTATTACAAGCCGCGAATTGACCGTGAGATCCTGGAAGAATGCAACGAGGGAATCATCTGTCTGTCCGGCTGCGCGTCGTCGGAACTGTCTCGCCTGCTGCTGGCCGATGATCAGGATGAAGCGAAGAAGCTGGTCGAATGGTACTCCCGCGTCTTCGGCGATCGCTTCTACATGGAGATTCAAAACGCCGGCTTTCAGATTCAGAAAGACTGCATGGAGCTGACGGTGGACCTGGCGAATCGCGTCGGACTGCCGCTGGTGGCCACAAACGACGCGCATTATCTTCGCAAGGAAGACGCCAAAGTTCAGGACGTGATGCTGTGCGTGAATACGCGGACGACTCGCGATGACGAAAAACGCATGAAGATGGAGCACGATGGTCTTTACGTTTGTACTCCGGATGAAATGTATGCGTGTTTCCCGGGACTTGATCATGCAGTAGCAAGGTCGCAGGAAATTGCGAATCGAGTCAACATTGAGCTGGGTGATCGCAAGCTGTATCCGGTGTTTCGTCCACCGAATCAGCAGACCGACATTGATTACCTGCGAGATCTCTGTAAGCAGCGCATGCACGAACGCTATGGTGAAGAGCTGACTGAACGGCACTGGAAGCGTCTGGAATATGAACTTAGCGTTATCGAATCTAAAGGCTACGCGAGCTACTTCCTGATCGTGTGGGACTTCGTCGAGTTTGCTCGCCGCAATGGCATTCCCTGCGGCGCGAGAGGTTCCGCGTGCGGGGCGATCGTGGCTTACCTGTTGCGACTGGGTGATGTGTGCCCGCTGAAATATGACCTGCTGTTCGAGCGTTTTCTGGACCCCAGCCGAACCGAGCCGCCCGATATCGATATCGACTTCTGCCGCGATCGTCGGCAGATGGTTATTGACTACACAAAGCAGAAATACGGGGCTCGCAACGTTGCTCAGATTGGTACGTATGGAACTCTGAAAGCCAAGAACGCGATCCGCGACGTCGGACGTGCGTTGAACGTGCCGCTGGCGCGAGTTAACGAACTGGCCAAGTTTGTCCCGGACACTCTCAACATTAAGCTCAAAGACGCGCTGGCCGAGAGTGCGGATTTGAAAGCGGCTTACGATGTCGATCCGCTGGCCAGGGAGTTGCTCGACTATGCCATGGCCGTGGAAGGTCTGGCTCGCAGTGCGGGGACTCACGCGGCCGGAGTGGTGATTGCGGACGTGCCGCTGGATACCGTGTTGCCTCTGCAGACGATCACGGGCAAAGATGACATCATTACTCAGTGGGACGGCCCGACGGTTGAAAAAGTCGGCCTGCTGAAGATGGACTTTCTGGGGCTGCGAAACCTCACGATTCTGGACAAGGCTGTTCAGAACGTAAAACGCTCAAACCCGAGCTTCGACCTGGAAGAGGTCAAGAATAATCTCACCGATGCCAGGACCTTCGCGTTGTTGCAGCGGGGTGAAACGAAGGGCGTGTTTCAGCTGGAATCCGGCGGGATGCGTGACCTGCTGACCAAGATGAGGCCGGACTGCTTCGCCGACATTATCGCGACGTCCGCGCTTTATCGCCCGGGTCCGCTGGAAGGCGGGATGGTGATGGAATACGTCGATGTGAAAAACGGACGCAAGCCGCCACGCAAAGTGCATCCGGTCGTGGATGAAGTTCTGGCCGAGACCTACGGTGTGATGGTCTACCAGGAACAGGTCATGCGCATTCTGAATCGAGTGGGCAATATCGAACTTTCCAAGTCGTATAAGTGCATCAAAGCGATCAGCAAAAAGCTGGCTGACGTGATGAACAGCTTCCATGCGGAATACGTCGCCGGAGCAGTTTCGAACGGGATCGCGGAAAACATTGCCGAAGAACTCTGGAATCTGATCGTTGCGTTCGCAGGCTACGGCTTTAACAAATCACACTCAACGGCTTACGGTTTGATTGCCTACGAGACGGCCTTTCTGAAGGCTCATTATCCGGTCGAATTCATGGCGGCTCTGCTGAGCTGCGAAATGGAAAGCACCGAGCGAATCAGCGAACACATCGATGATGCTCGCCGCATGAAGATCGAAATCATGGGGCCGGATATTAATCGCTCCGAGGTCGACTTTGGCTTCATTGATGGGCGCATTACCTTCGGACTGGCGGCATTGAAAGGGGTTGGCGAAAACGTCGTGCAGTCGATCGTCGCTGAACGACGCCTGAACGGTCCGTACAAGGACATCTTTAATCTGACGGAACGAGTTGACCCGAAGGTGCTGACGAAGGGAACTCTGGAAACGCTGATCAAGGCGGGAGTGCTCGACAGCCTGCCTGGGACACGTCCGCAGCAAACGGCGGTCGTCGAACGAGCTGTCCAGTCGGCCTTATCGCGTCAGAAGGATAAAGCTCGCGGGCAGAAGAGTTTGTTCGGTGGCGATGACGACGAGGAAAATGATTCTTCAGGGCAGGCGGCTGCGATGTCGTTTCCGGATGTGCCGGACTGGACGCATTCGCAAAAGCTGGCGTGGGAAAAGGAAACGATCGGTTTCTATCTGACCTCGCATCCACTGACGCAGCATGCACGACGCATCGAACGGTACGCGGCGAATCGCAATTCCGAGCTGGCGGAGATGGAAGATGGGGCTCAGGTTGTTGTCGGTGGAATGATCTCTGCGATCAAGTTGGCGAATGCGAAGAAGCCAAGTCGCAATGGGAATACCAAATACGCTAACTTCGACCTTGAAGATCCGTCGGGCATCATGCGATGCATCGCCTGGCCGGAAGACTATGCTCGTTATGAAGAGCTGATCAAAGCGGAAAGCGTGATCATTGTGGCGGGCAAAGTCGACCGCCGTGGAAGAGAACCAAACCTTGTGGTCAACCGAATTTATACGCTCGATCAGGCCGACAAGGAGTTTACGTCCCAGGTTGCGATTAAGTTCGAAAAGGGGCTGCACTCTCATGAAGATGTGCAGCGAGTACGCAATGTGATTTCACGCTTCCCGGGATCAACTGATGTGATTCTGCTGGTGGATTCCTGGGCCGATCAGATCCGAACTCTTTATGCCAATGGCACCGCGGGCAGTAGTGGAACCGCCAACGGCGGGGGAAGCGGAAATGGCCATAGCGAAGATGATGGTTCGGGATCAAGCGAGGAGAAGTCTGAGAACGGTTCCGGAGTGGGTTCACGCCTGCGTTATATTCTGACGACCAGCAACGAATGCAAAGTCAACATTGGTCCGGAACTGTTGACGGCTCTCGCGGAGATCGTGGGTGAGGAGAACTACGATTTGAAAGCGACGAAGTCTCGAAAGCCATCGGGACAGACTGTGGGACGATAGAAGACAGACCAGCTTTGTCAGAGCATCCCGGACACTATGCGGCGAGTTGATTTCATCCCAATCCGTTGCGTGAGTTTTGAGGTTGCGTTTCTTTGGTCCTGCAGGAAATGCAGGACGTCATCCTAAAAGGACAGCGTCAGGTTCGCCCCGCACCACAGCGATGCATTGACGGTCAGCATGCGATTCTATCCGTGAAATCTGTGCTATCAGTGTTCAGAAACAGAATCGCATTTTTACCACAGATAGCACAGAGAACACGGATGAATCGCAGAGGTCAAAAAAAAGCACAATCGTTGGGAACGATCAATGTTTGTATGTTTCCGCACAATGCAGGACTGACTAATGGAACATCGACATGGCGCTGTCCAGCTTAGCCTGAGACGCGAGCCGATTCTTTCGGCAGGGTCGGCTCGCGCTTAATTGCGAATAAGGTTTGATAAGACAATCTCGCCGGTTCGCCACCGCTCACGACAGGCTGTTGACTTACTGGGT
>JBIIIF010000330.1:0-6899 GCA_044235005.1 Planctomycetaceae bacterium
GCGAGCGGGATGCGTGAGCTTCCCGGTATGCGATTATGACATTAAACCCGCCGCGCGGTGTGCCAGCCGGCTGACGCAAGGCCGCTCGCCGAATGACGATCGGGATTTGGAAAAGGGGTTCGGCGAGCGGGATGCGTCAGCTTCCCGGTACGCGATTATCACATTAAACCCGCCGCGCGGTGTGCCAGCCGGCTGACGCCAGGCCGCTCGCCGAATGACGAACGGGATTTGGAAAAAGGGTTCGGCGAGCGGGATGCGTCAGCTTCCCGGTACGCGATTATGACATTAAACCCGCCGCGCGGTGTGCCAGCCGGCTGACGCCAGGCGGCTCGCCGAGTAACATACGGGCTCGCCGAATCGCATTTTTTAAGTTAGAGCGATACCTTCGGAATCAAGGTCCCACCCGAAACAGGACGGACATGAAGACAAGCAACGTTTTGATACTTTCTGCAATCATGTGGCTGAGCGTCACGTTGCTGGCCTCGGCCGCGGCTGATGAAAAGGGTCCGAAGATTCCGGACTTCACAAAGGGCGACGTTGTCCCGACGGAGGCAAAGCATGACTGGAATCTGGGGCCAACTGGCTTACGCGGCTGGATGTACTGCGACAAACTCGTGACGACGGATGCTCGACAGATCGCCATTACGAAAGTTGATGCCGGTTCTCCGGCTGACGGTATCATCGCCGTTGATGATGTGATTCTTGGCGTTGGCGGTAAACGGTTTTCTCTTGATCCTCGTACAGAGTTTGGCCGGGCAATTACGGCGGCTGAAACAGAACACGGCGGCGGGCGGCTTGTGCTGACTCGCTGGCGTGCCGGGAAGACAGAAGACATCACGTTGATGCTGCCGGTGCCTGGATCGTTTAGTTCCACCGCACCGTTTGATTGTTCAAAGTCACAACGCATCCTCGCCACTGGGCTCAAGTCGCTCGCAGCGCGCATGGCTGAACCGGACTATGCAGAAGCGACAGATCCGATCCCGCGGAGTTTGAATGCACTGGCTCTTTTGGCCGGTGGCGAAGCCGCTGACCAGCCGTTGCTGAAGCGTGAAGCCCAGTGGGCGGCAGACTTCCGAACGGACGATTTCAGAACATGGCACTACGGATACGTGATGATCTTTCTTGCGGAGTACGCAACGGCCGCAGGTGATGATTCCGTGCTTCCCGGACTGCGGCGACTGGCGCTGGAAGCCGCAAAGGGCCAGAGTGCTGTCGGTTCCTGGGGACACACATTCGCGCTGCCCGATGGTCGTCTTCAAGGCTATGGCATGATGAATTCTCCCGGCCTGCCACTCACGATCGGGCTCGTCTTCGCCCGCGACGCGGGTATCGCAGATCCGGAGATCGCCAACGCCATTGAACTCAGCGCACGCCTCCTTCGTTTCTACACCGGAAAGGGCGCCGTGCCTTATGGCGATCATGCGGCATGGACGGAAACGCATGAAGATAATGGCAAGTGCGGGATGGCTGCCGTGCTTTTTAATTCTCTCGGCGAATCTCAGAGTGCGGACTACTTCACACGGATGGCCGTTGCATCACACGGCAATGAACGTGACTGCGGACACACAGGCAACTACTTCAATCTGCTATGGTCTTTGCCCGCGATCGGTCAGGCCGGTCCTCATGCCACCGGAGCCTGGATGCAGGAATTCGGTGGCTGGTACCATGACCTCGCAAGACGCCATGATGGAACGTTCACGCATCAAGGCCCGCCTGAGCCCGATCACGACAGTTATCATGGCTGGGATGCTACAGGGCCTTACCTGCTTGGTTACGCACTGCCGCTCAGGAAAATCCGACTCACCGGCAAAATGCCCGGAGTGGTTCAACCACTGTCGCCGGAAACTGCTCAGAACATCGTGGCTGACGGTCGAGGTTGGGACAACAAAGATCGCAGAAGCTTCTATGATCAACTAACAGATGCGGAACTGGTTGAACGTCTCGCGTCATGGTCGCCCATCGTACGTGAGCGAGCCGCGATGGCGATCTCCTGGCGCCAGGAGCCGCCGATATCTGACGTCATCGCTCTGCTGGATTCAGACAGCCTGGACGCTCGAATCGGCGCCTGCCTTGCACTGGAGCAGTTACGAGGCAATGCGGCTCCGGCAGTTCCGCAGCTCCTTAACACACTCAAGCATGAAGATCTCTGGCTGCGTGTCCGGGCCGCAACCGCACTGGCTGCCATTGGAAAGCCTGCGATTTCCACGCTGCCGGAGCTGCTTGATCTGGTTGCTCGTGCACCGTCCGCGGAGGACCCTCGAGGCATGGAGCAGCGGTTCGTCGCGTTTGCCGTGTTTGGCCAACTGCTGCCTCGACTCAAGTCTTTCGACGACGTCGACAAAGACCAGCTTCTGACGGCGATTTCACAGGGGCTTCAGAACCAGGACGGCCGCGCCCGCAGCGAAATCAGTGATGTTTATGGGCGTCTTAGCTATCAACAGATTCGGCCATTGCTGCCAGCGATTCTGGAAGGCATCAAAACTCCAGCCCCCAGTGGTGAAATGTTCGCGGATGGTGTGCGGCTGAACGGCTTGAAGGTGCTGGCCTCGCATCACATCGAGGAAGGCATGCAGGCCACCGCTGACTATCTGAGGACACAAAACCCGTGGGCCAGCGAACACCGCACGCCGGAGATTCTTGAAGTGCTTGATGCGTATGGTGCCGAAGCTCAGGTGATCATTCCTCACCTCGAAGCAACAGCAGCGATCTTTGCTCAGGGCGAAGTCAATTTTCCAAAGAAATTGAGCAAGCAGAAGGCCAGAGCTGTCCGTGACGCCATCCAGAAGATCAAATCAGCACAGGATCATCCGGAGCTAAGGTCTGTGAAGTAGTCTGGCCCGCACATAATGCCGCGATTCCACGCCACCTTCCTTTTCGTGAATCATGCCTCGCTATGAAACAACTTGCTTGCCTGATCATCTGCCTCACTGGCTCTGCCGGTTCGCTGCTCGCCGCAGAACAGCCGAACATCGTCTATATACTCGCCGACGATCTGGGTTATGGCGATCTCGGCTGTTACAACCCGCAATCGAAGATCCCCACACCTCGAATCGACAAGCTTGCTTCGGAAGGGATGCGGTTCACTGATGCTCATTCGCCGTCTTCTGTCTGCACACCCACGCGTTATGCCCTGCTGACCGGACGTTATGCCTGGCGTACTCGACTGCAGCGCAATGTGTTGGGACCATGGGATAAGCCGCTTATCGCTCCTGACCGTCTGACGGTCGGCAAATTTCTGCAGCAGCATGGTTATGCAACGGCGTGCATCGGCAAGTGGCATCTGGGCCAGAACTATGCCACAACAGACGGCAAGCCGCCGGTCGGTGGAGCAAAGAAGGTGCTGAGCAACGTTGACTTCAGCCTGCCGATCTCCGATGGGCCGATCGCGCGAGGATTCGACCATTACTTCGGGACCAATGTGCCGAACTATCCGCCGTATTGCTTCATCGAGAACGACCGCACCGTCGGTATTCCCTCCGTGCCGATGGATGGTGCCAATTTCAACATTCCCGGCCCTACCGTTCCGGGCTGGAAGCTGGAAGACATTCTGCCCGGACTCACAACGCACGCTGTGAATTGGATCGAAGATGCCGCGAGGAACGAAAAGCCGTTCTTCCTCTATTTTTCGCTGACGTCTCCACACTACCCGGTCGTACCTTCGTCGGAGTTCAAAGGCAGCACATCAGTCGGTGCTTATGGAGACTTTGTCCATCAGACCGACTGGAGCATCGGACAGATCCTTGAAGCACTTGAGCGTACCGGAGCCGCAGACAACACGCTGGTCATCTTCACCAGTGACAACGGGCCAGAGATCACTGGTGAAGTGAATCCCGGTGCGTATGATCGTGTCCAGCAATTTGACCATCGCAGTGCGGGGGGACTTCGAGGAGCGAAGCGGGATGCATGGGAAGGCGGTCATCGCGTTCCTTTCATCACCCGCTGGCCGGGGAAAATCAAAGCGGGAACTTCCAGCGATGAAGTCATCTGCCATGTAGACTTTCTGGCGACGGTTGCGACGATCCTGGGCGAGACGTTGCCGGACAATGCGGCAGAGGACAGCGTCAGCATTTTGCCGGTACTTCTCGGCCACGAACTTCAGGGGCCTGTTCGCGAGGCAACGGTCCACCACAGCGCGCGGGGAAAGTTTGCCATCCGACGCGGTGACTGGGTTTTTATTGATGCCCCCAGCGGCGACGACAACGGTGTCCACGGAGAACCGCAGTGGCTCAAAGACGAACGCGGCTATACTCAGCACGCGCACCCCGGCGAACTCTTCAACCTTCGCGAAGATCCGGCTCAGCGTCACAACCAGTATGCTGAGAAACCCGAGCTTGTTTTTGAACTGAGATCACTCCTGAAGAAGTATCAGCAGGAAGGTCGCAGCACTCCCGGTGCTCCGCAGAAGAATGACGTGGAAATCCAGCCGTTCTCACCACCAGAGACCGCACCGAATGCTCCGGCAGATAAATCGCCCCAAAAGAACACACCTTGATGATGAAGTCCTGCGTGAGATTCGCTGAGATTCCGCGGTCGCACTGGACATACGAGGCGATCTGACTCTACTACCATTAGTTCTCTCAGCGCTGATTTCGGCCCTTTCTGACATCCATCTGTTCGCTAAGCTTCGAAGAGATGCCCTTGTACCGTCTGCTGATTCGACCATTGCTGTTTCGCCTCGACGCAGAATTCGTGCATCAGGGCACAGTGGAACTCTGTCGTTGGCTGGGAGCAATTCCCGGCATGCCCATGGTCGCTCGTTCAATGTTCGAAGTCCGGGACGCGGCACTTCAGGCGTAAGTTGCCGTACTGCATTTCAGTAACCCAGTCGGGCTCGCCGCAGGATGGGACAAGAACGGGCGAGCACTGCGGATGTTGAACTCGCTGGGGTTCGGATTTGCTGAAATCGGTTCTGTCTCGGCGCGACCCTCTGTCGGCAATCCTCGTCCACGACTTTTTCGCCCGCCGCAGGACCGGGCCATCATCGTGAACTATGGTCTGCCGAATGACGGGGCACTTGCGGTGGCGGCTCGACTTCAGTCGCAGAGGCAGGGGCACCAAGTTCCTCTAGGCATTAACATCGTCAAAACCAACGATGGGCCGAATGCTCCTGCCAGCAGTGATGATGCAATCCTTGCGGACTATGAGCAGAGTGCCCGGCTGTTGCATGAACAGGCGAAATTGATCTGATCTGCATGGACGGAATCGTTTCCGTAAGATTGCCGAGGCTGACCGAACAGTGTCGCCTTACGTGATTAAAAAAGGGCCCCGGTCGAAACCACCAGCAGACTCTGTGGAGCTTGCACAGTTTTTGTGCGCGAGCTGCGATGGGGTGGCTGTCTGAGATTGAACAGGAATCACTGAGTGCCTCGTTTCAGTTGCCACGTGCCTGATGGCGTGTTGAATGAGTTGCAAGACGAAGACGCGGCGAGGGATGATGGCGGAAGAAGGCCGGCATGGCGTTCTTTCACTGACGTTTCGGGTGGTAATGGTGTCAGGCCGACTGCATTCGGCTCCACTTAACGAAATCAACAAATCCAAAGCTCGGGACTGAACCGAACGCTGACACGTGCCGGCTGATAGTGCCGGTCCAAATCTCGCATGACAATTGCATTGGCTGAAGGAATACCATCCGACGTTCCGAACAACGAAGATTCGGATTCGTGCGACCGAACCGCCGCAATCTGATCACGAACTGGTATGCACTTCGACAATCCGTATTGAACCACCAATTGACAAGGGCTGGAGCGGTATTATCGCCGTAAAACAGCACGCTGATACAATCGTCGAATTGCCTGACACGCCAAACAAAGTATTGGTTATCGCGGGCTGTGTGTTTCTCTGGACTGTCGATCCTGGCTGAAAGAAGCGAGTAACTATCAATGACCGTAAGTTGCAGTGGATCGTTTTTTTTCACGCGTTACTATGTTACTGGCGACAGCCGGGTGATTTTCACAGTCGTCAGCAACATCGCACACATCTCCAGAGGGAAACCGCGCGACATGAACGTGACCGTCGTTGATGGAGACCTGCTCGACCAGGATGTCGACGTTATCGTTAACGCCTGGAATCGAAACATCATACCGTGGTGGTTACTGATCCCGCAGGGTGTGTCAGGTGCGATCAAGAAACGTGGTGGGCTGCAACCGTTTCGAGAGCTTGGACGCATGGGAGCGATTCCACTTGGGCAAGCCGTTGAAACGTCACCGGGAAAGCTGCCTTTCAAGTCAATCATCCATGTGGCCGGTATCAACATGCTGTGGCGATCATCGGAGCGTTCGATTCGTGACTCAGTGCGAAACGCAATTGCGATTGCCCAAAACCGAGGCTACAAATCGCTGGCTTTGCCTCTGATCGGTGCCGGATCCGGAGGCGGGAACGCCACGCTGGTACACTCGATTATCGAAAACGAACTGGCCAAATGCGAATTCGATGGAGAGGTCCGAATCGTTCGATACTCCGGGGCATCGAAGAACCAGGCCGAAAAACGGAGCGGCGAAGTCAGTCGGACCTGAAAGGCCCAGTGTTTCGGCACGCCGGGATACAGCCGTCACCAATTGCAACAGGACGAAGAGCACCTTGAGTTCCGCGCCACCGATCGGTTCCACCATCTCTGTCAGCAAGAATGACGCTGCGATCGTTTACGAATCGGTCGCCGACTGGGCAATCGTCGACACAATGATTGTCTGTCCCTCCTTGAATTTGATCTTACATCCTGACGATGGCGGCGCTGATTACATCCTTCCGGATCGCGTCTCTCGCGACGAACTGAAATCTCGCTGTTCTGACTGGCTTTCGAATCATCCACGTGGACTCTGAGCAGCAAAGTCAATGCGATGCACCGGAGCCATGGGCCGACTCGCTAAAAGAGTTCTTGTCCTGAACCGACCAACCGACCAACC
>JBIIIF010000284.1:0-8526 GCA_044235005.1 Planctomycetaceae bacterium
GAACCAACCGAACCAACCGAACCAACCGAACCAACCGAACCAACCGAACCAACCGAACCAACCGAACCAACCGAACCAACCGAACCAACCGAACCAACCGAACCAACCGAACCAACCGAACCAACCGAACCAACCGGCCATCGACCAGAGACAACGACTGCAATCCTCGTCGTGCAGAAGCCGATAAATCACACGGGGAGATCTCGTGGCGAATATGCTCAGAAGTGGGATGACGTCGAGTAGAACATACGACGTCTTCGCGATTGATGTGTCGACGCTCCGGGGACTCTGGATGCAGCGTGATTCGGCTGCGGGGCCTGACCGGCACGTTGATCTCATCCTAACCCACGGCGTCAGCGCGAGGGATTGTTATTAACAACGCGGCCACTTTTATGCCTCTCTGACGTGTCGGGTTGCGAAAACTCATTAAGTCAACACGCCGCTTAGCCACAGATTATCGTGACGCCGGTGCTCCGCGGCGAATCGCAAAAGGCATCTCAAGTTTCGTTCGGCTTTGAACGTTCCCATGAAAGACATCCTGATACCTCGGGCATCAGCGGCATTGCTTTCAGGACGGCCTTTACTTCTCCGTCGCCTGTACCCCGAGCACGCTCAACGACTGCCCGTTATTGCCGTTCCAGAGATACACGTTTCCGATCGCATCTCCGGCCGCCGCAACGGCATTGTCAGGAGTTGCCGAGACGGTATGCAGCCAGGAAGTCGGAGTATTGAAAATTCTCACCTGGCCGCCGTTCGCAGCGTTGTGAATTCGCATTTGCTTATCACCGCATGAGGTCACAATGTTGTCGGTCTCACCAATGAACTGCACAGCGGTCACATGACGTTGGAATGTTTCAATCGTTCGCTGCTGATCGCCGGTCTCCGCATTCCAGACTTTGACCGTGTTGTCAGCTCCGGCGGAAGCCAGCAGTTGCCCATCTCGCTTCCACGCCACTCCCAGTACGTAACTGGTATGCCCCTCGAAACGCCGGATCTGCTGGCGTGTGGCGATATCAAACGTTCTCAGATACTTGTCCGCTCCACCCGACGCGATTCGCTTTCCGTCCGGAGAAAATCGGGCCGCATACACCACATCATCATGCGCCTGTGGCAAAGAGAACGTGCGACTTCCGTCCACGGTGTTGAAGACCTGCAGCTCACCTCGTCGAGAAGGGATTCCGCCAGCAACCAGTAACTGCGAAGAGTCCGCTGAAAAGTCCACCGCGGTGACTCGATGAGCAACCGTGGTTGAATCTTCCTGACTGCCAATCGTCCGCTCCAGAATCCAGCCGGGATTCGCATCCCAGACTCGAATCGTCTGATCATCCGACGCCGACGCCAACGTCCGATCATCCAGAAACGTTACAGACTTCACTGGCCCCGTGTGCCCCGCAAACGAACCAATCGCTCCGCCAGTCTTGCCGTCCCAGGTATGAAGGCTTCCAAAGTCACCGCTCGTCACGAGCACACTGCCATCCGGAGAAAACGCCACACTGCGCTGCGGCAGATCAGATTCCTGCAGTGACTTATTCGCCGCTTCCACAGCAACTTTGGCTTCGGCCAGCAACGCCTCCGCCCGAGTCACTGCGTCCTTCCGAACTGGAACCAGCTCCGTCGCCGCCTGCAGTTCTTTCGCCGCCAATGCCTGCTGTTGCGACAACAGATTCTGAGCAGCCTCGGCAGTCTTCAATGCGGCCACAGCGTCGTTGTAAGGTTTCTGGACAGTTTCCAGTTTCTTCGCCGCTTCATTCGCCAGCGTTGCCATCTGAGTGGCTGCATCCGTCGGGGCCTGCACGGCCGCCGCCATTTGAGTCGACTTTGTGGTGGCCGCTTGCATTTCCGCCTGAGCTGCAGCGACCTTTTGTTTCAAACTCTCATTCAACGGCTCCGCGTTCGAGGCCTGAGTTAACCGTGTCAGCTTCGCCTGAATCACGGTTACTGCGCCCGCAGCATCCTTCGCTGATTGCTCAGCCATGGTCTTTGCGGTCATCGCGGTCTTGGCGGCGGAGGATGCATCAATCGCAGCTTTCTCCGCCACAGTCTTCTCATTAAACGTTGTTTCCATCGCCGTCTTTTTCGTCTGCACGTCGGCCGTTGCTGTCGCCAACATGTCGGCCAACGTTTTCTCGGCAGCAGTCTTGACCGGCAAATCTTTCTCCGCCACATCAGCCTGTTGCTTCGCGACGTTCAGACGAGTATTCGAGGCGGCTTCGAACTGTTGAGCTCGCGTCAGAGCAATTCGGCGGCGGATATCGCTGCGGAGTTCCGCGATCTGCTGTCCATTAATGTTGAACAGCTTAGCCGTGCGATTGTCACTGGCCGAAGCAAGTCGATCACCTTCTGGAGATACTGCGATCGCGTGGACCGCTCCACCATGGTTGTACTGCTGCACGGCCTGACCATTGTCCAGGTTCCAGCGTCGAATCGTGTTGTCGAGACTTCCCGAGAACACCTGGCGAGCCGTCTTCGGCACTTGAACCAGCGAAGTGATGATTCCGTTGTGACCTGCAATCTGTTTCCATGACGCCACATTCCATCCATAAACTCCGCTCGGTGATGCCGTCAGTGCCATCGTCCCGGGGATTTGCGAAACGCCATCCATCACTGGTGGCAGCAGCACGCATCCCGCCGCAGTTCCCGCATGCCCGGAAAACTTTTGCAACAAGGTTCCGGTCGGCAAGTCGTGCAGTTGAGCCGTCGGTTTTTCACCATCGGCGACGGCCAGAATCTGCCTGGCATCTGCTGAGAAGGCAACTCGCCGAACCGGCCCGGTGAATCCGGCCAGCTGCTGTGGAGCGACGGCCGCTCCGGACGCGTTCCACAGCCTCACCACATTGTTGTCGCCGGCCGTAGCCAGAACCTGCCCATCCATCGAGATCGCCAGGTCATTGATCGCGGCCCCATGACTGGTCGAAAAGGTTGCCTGACCATTTTGCAAAGAATGACCTCGAAGAGTGCCATCAGCGACCGCCACATAAACCGTTTGATTGTTCGGATGAAACGCCGTCGCTCGAATCGGCTGCGTGCTTCCGTCGAGGTGCTGCATGAATCGCATCGACTCTAAAGCCAGCCCATCACCGACCCGCGCCACGAACACGCTCGCCGCATTGGCATTGAACAAAGCCGACTTCACTTTGGAGTCAACGAACGCTTCACGAAGCCGCCCCGTCGCGGCATTGAAGATTGAGACTCGGCCATCAGCATTCACGACGGACAGCAATTGAGCATCGGCAGAGAAGTTAAGACCTGTCGCCGCTGCCGCAAAACCTTGCAGAGTTTGCAACACTCCGCCATTGTCGGTCTGATAAATCCGCACCTGATTATCCGCGGCACCAAATGCCATCCGCTGCCCATCATTGGACACAGCAACGGCCGTTGGGGGAGCGGCCAGATTGAAGGCGCGAGTTTGTGCCCCGTCCGCCGCATTCCAGAAGCGAACGGTGGAATCGAGACTAACCGAATACGGCTGATTGTTCCAGAACCCCGTCGCGGCAATGCTTGCCGAATGACCAGCAAACTCCTTTAGCACCATCCCATCGGCCGTGTTGAACAGCTTAAGACTGTTATCCCCAAAGCCTGCCAGAATCTGACTTCCATCAGCGTTACTTCCCACTGCCGTAACATTGGCCGCCAGCCCTTCGATCTTCTTCAGTTCAGGTGTCGCCGCGTTTCGCAAGTCCCAGATTCGCAGCGTGCGGTCATCTCCGCCCGACACAAGTCGAGCATCATCGTTTGAAAAGGCCAGTGACAAGATCGAGCCCGCATGTCCGGTGAGAAGATGAGTAATCTTGTTGGTCTCTGTGCTGCGAATCACGATCGCAGGCTGACCGTCTTTCACTCCCGTACTGGCAATCTGTTTTCGCGACGGGCTAGTTGCCGTAACAGCAAAAGTTTCTCCCGCGGATGTTTCCAGGGGCACCGCGGCGGGCTGATTCATCTTCCACAAGTACGTCGAGCCGTCCTCCGAACCGGAAACGGCCATCGTCCCGTCCACGCTGCCAGCCACCGATCGAATTGGCGCACTGCCGGCCTTCCACACGCTCAGCATTTTTTGCTCAGCCAGGCTCCATAACTGCACAGAACCGTCCGGAGTTCCAATCAGCACGTTATAACTGTCTTTCAAATTGTCCGCATTCGGTTCGGCCGTCCCCGCGCGACGGACAAACGCCAGTGAGGAGATTCCTCCTTCAACTTTCCACGCGGCCACGTCTTTCTCAACGACATTGATCTGTGTCGGCTGCACCGCAATGATGCGAACGTTCCCGACATTGTCGAGCATTGCCAGCAAACGGGTATCGCGACTGGATATGGTGCGTTCCAGATTTGCGATGGAAGACGGCGAGCGATGCGTCGCGGCCGGCATTTCCCAAACCCTCATCACATTATCACCGCCGCCCGAGACGATCCAGAACCGCGGTGCGGGGTTCTGTTCTGTGGCCTCTGCCATCCTGACCAGTTCAACAACACTGATCGGTGTTGGCGTTTCAATTTTCCCCAGCATCGCACCGTCGGCAACGTTCCAGACGCAAATCGACTGATCCAGAGATCCTGAAATCAATTTGCTTCCATCCTCGGTGAACCGCAACGACGTCACGACATCGGTGTGACCACTCATCGCCGGCCCGGCGGCTCCATCGACCGTTCGTCGCAGTTGAATCGTGTTGTTCGGTCCATTGGCAGCGATCAAACTTCGATCCGGACTGATCGCCATCACCGAAGCAGTAGCTCCGGCCGCGATGCTGAGCTTCTGCACGTCCTTTGGTCGCCGCCACAACTTGACTTCTCGAAAACCGCCCGACGCCAGCAAGTCACCGTCAACGTTGAAAGTCAACGATTGCACAAGATCCCGATGAGCTCCTCCGGACGAATCTGCCAGCACGGGGTCCGTCAGTTGAGTCAATAACTGGCCGGTCGGAACATGATGCAGCAGAATCTCGTTGCCTCGACTGAACGCCACGTACTGGCCATCCTGAGTCAACGCCAGGCTCTGTACCGCAACCAATCTGCGAGGCAGGCGATTCATCTGTTTTGGCGACAACGAATCGATTCCGCCAGAGCCAATCGCTCCCTGATCAATCCAGAGCTTGAGCAATCCAAGTTCTTTCGGAGTCAGATTGCTCGCTGCGACATCATTTCCTTCCGGCGGCATCACGGGTTCAACCTGATGCGCCGCGACCTTCAGCAGTAAACTTTCGAGGCCTTTCCCCGGAACTGCAGCAACTCCCGTGTCGCCTCCTTTGAGAATCCCCGGAGCAGACTCCAGAATCAAGCCACCCTGTCTCTCACCCGCCGAGTGGCAGGCAAGACAGTTCTTCTGCAGGATCGGCAGAATCTCCTTCTCAAAGTTCACCGGCTCCGCGCGCTGGATCGTCTCAATCGTAATCGGCGGCCCGGCCAGACTTACGTCAGAGTGCGTCGAGCCAACAACCAGCATCCCCAGCAGCACAATCATTTTTCGCATGACGTCAAATTCTCCGCACCATAAACCGAATGCTGCCAGCAGTCTGTTTTGAAACTCATTGAGCGGCAAGCCGCAGGCGACGGCGAACTTCAGTCGGCTCCGTCGAAACTTTACTAACCAAAGAACTAGCGCGCCGCGAATTCTTCCACGACAAATTGCACACTCCCAGCCGGTCTGAAGTCAAGCCTCACAGCGAACTAACGTCCACCAACTTTGGGCTTAGTCGCTGTTGGACTTCATGTTGACCCGCTGCGTCAGCGAGGGAACGCTTTTGAAAACGCGGCGATTTTTATCCCTCACCGACGTGTCGGGTTGTGAAAAGCCACTGATTCAACAGCCTGTCAGCAGTCCGTAAGCCGCCGAAGATTCAGCACGGCTGCAGCCATCCACGGCTCGCTCACAGTGAGAATTCAGCGATTGAGCGAACGCTGAAAAAACGTGCCGATTGAGCAGCCGTTGTGTATTTAGAGGGTTTTGACGGCCCGATATCACCAAAACTGGCACGAATCTGAACGACTTTTCAGGCTGACTTGAAAACGTCCCCCGAACCGCCGATACTTCCGCGTGTCTGAAACTCAGACACCGGGCGCTTAGCTCAGTTGGTTAGAGCACCTCGTTTACACCGAGGGGGTCGGGGGTTCGAGTCCCTCAGCGCCCATTGGCCTGAAAGGCACGATGACGAATCCTAGAAACAGCCGCGAATTTCGCGGCTGTTTTCGTTTGTGGATTGAAATTGGGCTGGGAAGAATGGGAATTGAGGGGAAGCATGGGATGGTGATTTATTCTTCCCATAAATCCGATTCTTCCCAGGGCTTTGGACTTCTTAGCCTCTCGGCTTCTGATTGCGATAGTTCAACCGGGCTTTGGTCATCCGCTCGCGCAGGCCGCCTTGTTCGATGAATTCTTTCTCCAGCGTCTTCAATTGCTGGTCCAGCAAATAATTGGTCTGGTGAATCAGACATATTGCAATATTGGCGATCACATCCGCCGGGCGAGTCTCGACGAACTCCCGGTATAACTCAAAGGTCTGCGGAGACCTGCGGCCCAGATCACGAACGTAGCGGGCTTCTCGTGAATCTTTGTCCCATATCTGATGATCCCGGACTCGCAAATAGTCGCGGTAGTCGGCCAACAATTCTTCCAGACTGGCTCGGCCAACGTTCGTGAGCTTGATCTCGGTCTCTTTGGATGTCGTGGCCGCCTTGCTGCCCTCAAGAATGTTTTGCTTTCCCGATCGTGCCGACTGAATCATTTGATCAACAGTTCTGTCACCCTTTGACAAGAACTTCTGTCCGAAGCGAAACGTAATGTCATAGACAACTTCAGCCTTTCGAAAGGACAACAAGGTTTGGTAGTCGCCACGAGATTGAATGATGGGGCGTTGAATAGGCTGATGAGATTTATGAGAAGAATGAGAAGAATGAGAATCATTTGAAGAATGCCTCCCATCACTCCCCTTCTTCCCATCATTCCCATGCGATTCATTATTCATAGCAATACCCTGACCGTTGCCAGCAGTTCAGCACATTCTTATTCAAGCCACGGTGACCCCACAGTACTGTGTATCAGAACACCCGCACATAATTATGTCTGCGGATTACCTCCTAAAACAAGTGAATGATGGCAATTGATGGGAATCATGAGATGATGGGCTGCGTTAATTCTTCCCGTGACTCCCATTCCTCCCAAAGCTTCGCCTCGCCCGGCGAATTCTGCAGCTCCGTTCAATCACTGAACCGCCGTTTCTGCCGAATTGAAGGGGGCATCGGCAGTTTTTGCTCCGCGCCACTTGCGGCATTGCTTCGTGCATATGGTTCTCATCGGCGATCTTGCTGTCTATGCTGCCGACTCCACCGCTTTGGATCGCCAAACACTCGGAGCTGTCTCATGGTCGTGCGTCATTTCGTCGCGTTTCTGATCGCTCTTAGTGGGCAACTCAATGATCCAGCACTGATCGCACAGGCACCAGCGACAACTGATGCCCCTGATGGCGCGCGAGCAGACATCGTGCTGACGAACGGAATCATCCATCCGGGCGATGGCTCCGAACCGGTCGTGGGGCACGTGGCGATCCGCGAGGGAATGATCGTCATGGTCGGCTCCGACCAACCTCCCGAAGCGGATATCAACATTGACTGCTCAGGCCTTGTGATCTGCCCGGGCTTTATCGATCTGCATAACCACAGTGACGAACCTATCCTGGAACGTGATACTCGCGCGAACATCAATTACCTGCTGCAGGGATGCACGACGGTCGTCACCGGCAACTGTGGTAGCGGTCCCGTCGATGCCGCAAAGTATTTCGACACGATCGACAAACAACGCGCCGGAACTCATATCGCTCATCTGCTGCCCCAGGGAAGTCTGCGCAGTGAAGTCATGGGCAAGAGCGCGGGGAAGCCAACGGACGAGCAGCTCAATGAGATGCGATTACTGGCTGACAAAGCGATGCAGGATGGTGTCTTCGGCATGTCGACCGGGCTGATCTATATCCCCGGAACTCTGACGGACACCGAGGAACTCATTGAGATCGCAAAGGTCGTCGCGAAACATCACGGGATTTATGCCAGTCATATTCGCAGCGAAGGATCAGAACTGCTCCCGAGTATTCTCGAAGCCATTCGCATCGGCAAAGAAGCCGGACTGCCGGTTCATGTATCGCATTTCAAAGCCACAGGAAAAACGAACTGGGGCACTCTGCGGCTGGCGGTGGATCAGATCGAGAAGGCTCGTGCGGAAGGCTTCAAAGTCACGGCAGATCAGTATCCCTACATCGCGTCCAGCACGTCTCTCGAGGCGACTCTGTTGCCAGCCTGGTGCCGAGAAGGTGGACGCGACGAATTGAAAAAGCGATTAGCTGACGCCGAGACCGCGAGTCGCATTCGATCCGAAGTGGCGAAGACTCTGGAAACCTCATCACGAATTCAACTGGCATCCTGCAGTCTGAATCGAAGCTGGATTGGGCAATCGATTGAAGAGATCGCTACCGCTCAAAAACGTGAGGTTGTCGACGTGGTCCTGGACATCGAGCGTCACGGCGGCGCGTCAGTCATCAACTTCGGCAT
>JBIIIF010000409.1:0-4465 GCA_044235005.1 Planctomycetaceae bacterium
TGCCAGCCGGCGTCATGAACCGCCGCTCCGGTGTGATGGCAGCTTCGCACCAGCGCGATGTGTTCTGAGATCGCGGCGTGCTTCGGCAGAATCTCCGACAGTTGGTAGTTGCCGCAGCTTGTGGAAATCGGCTTGAAGGGACCTCGCACTTCAAGCGGCGCGTCCGGCTTCATGTCGAAGGTGTCTAACTGACT
Source organism: Planctomycetaceae bacterium (assembly GCA_044235005.1). Lineage (GTDB taxonomy): Bacteria > Planctomycetota > Planctomycetia > Planctomycetales > Planctomycetaceae > SXXK01. Next base: position 195 of record JBIIIF010000409.1, read on the forward strand.
GGGAGCGCCCAGATTGAAAATCATGATGCAGGAGCGTTCATCGTGACCGGCAGCCACGTGCCCCTGTTCTTTCGCTTCGATGTAATCCGCCAGCGTAAGCCCGGCAACGCCCAGGGACCCGACCTGCAGGAAATCTCGCCGAGTTGTCCCGTCGCAGGTATGTGTACTTCCACGTCCAACGAAGTTCAGCATGGTCAGGTCTCACGATAATGAATTCACAGGTTTCCAGGATGTGAACATGTTACTCAGGAGAATCCCCGGTCACAACAGTGGACCGAATGTCCCGGGCAGAGTGCATGGAATCCGGGGGCAGGATTCGATAGTCTGAGGGCACCGCGATGCTTCGTCGTCGTAGTCTGCACCAATTTTCTATGTTACCAGGAACACAATCATGATTCGCAGTGCAATTCTGGGCCTTGCGGCCTGTCTGCTGGTTACGTCCGTTCAGGGCGATGACAAGGCCGAGTGGACAAATCTGTGGGATGGCAAGACTTTCGACGGATGGAAAATCAACGAAAACAAAGAATCATGGAAGATCGAAGATGGAAAACTCGTCTGTGTCGGCGAACGCAGTCACCTCTTTTATGAAGGCGATGGCAAGCCATTCAAGAACTTTGAGTTTGAATGCGATGTCATGACAACGCCCGGCAGCAACGCGGGGATTTATTTTCACACGAAGTTTCAGGACACCGGTTGGCCTCGCTTTGGTCTGGAATGCCAGGTCAACGTAACTCAGTCAGACCCCAAGAAATCCGGCAGCCTCTACGGTGTCGTCGATGTTGGTAATCCGGGCCTGAAAGACAACGAATGGTACAAGACCTACATCAAGGTCGAAGGCAAGCATATTGTGATTCGTGTCAACGACAAGACGACCGTCGACTTCACGGAACCGGAAGGCAAAGAAGCTTTCTCCCCGGACTTCGAACGTCGACTTGGCGAAGGCACTTTTGCATTGCAGGCGCATGACCCCAGGAGCAAAGTGTACTTCAAGAATCTTAAGGTTCGACGCCTGCCATAAGGCGATCTTGTTGGCTGTTATTCCTCATCGTTTAACGGCAAGCCGCAGGCGACTGTGCTTATCTGCTTGGTCCCGCCGGCTAGTCGTCAAAGAACGATCTGAATCCCTGAATCAGCAGGCGAGCTTTTTTCGACTCGCCTGCTGATTCTTTCCCCTATTGAAGTCACAGGAGCATTGCTCAGTGTTTGCGCAGATGGAACTCAGTCGAGTAATCGTGTCTGAATTGAATGACCAGCAGGCCATCTATCTGCGTGAGGTCGGGGGAACTCGCACCTTCCCGATCCTGATTGGGCAGTTCGAGGTTCAGATTATCAATCGACGACTTCTGGAAGAGCCTCCTTTCCGTCCGATGACTCATCAGCTGATGAAGAACATCGTGGAAACGCTGGGAGGCAAGATTGAAGAAGTCGTCATCACTGAGATGAAGGACCATACTTACTATGCCATCCTGAAAATCAAGGTGGGCGATATGGTTCACAATATCGACTGTCGTCCCAGCGATGCGATTGCCATGGCCGTGCATCATCAGCCGACGCTGCCGATTTTTGTCGCCGAACAGGTGCTTTCTGAAGTTGCTTCGGGTTAGCAAGTTGTCGATTTGATCGTTTCATCAGCCGCCGGGCGCTAGCCCCCGGTTGTTTTTTAGCGTTTCTGCGGCGAGAACCGGACGCTAACGCATTCCGGCTGATAATGTGAACCCAACTACGTTAGCCATGATAACGCTCTCGCCAGCAGTTTAAGCTCCCTCCATGTCATCAGCCGAACAATACCTGAAGCCTGCGGTGATCCAGAGCATTGCTCGACTGGACCTTCGCGCGAAGTTTATTGTCGAAGGGCTGTTGTCAGGTTTGCATGCCAGCCCGTTTCAGGGCTTCAGTGTGGAGTTCAGCGAACATCGTCGGTACGAACCCGGCGATGATCCCAAAGATATCGATTGGCAGGTGTTTGCTCGTACTGACCGTATCTATATCAAACGCTATCAGGCCGAAACGAACATCACCGGCTATCTGCTGATGGATCTTTCGCGAAGCATGGGCTACACGTATCGCCAGGATTTGACCAAATTCGACTACGCGATCTGTCTTGCGGCCTCCATCAGCTATCTGATGATTCATCAACAGGACCCCGTTGGGCTGATGACGTTCGACGATGAACTTAAAGCCAGTCTCCCCGCGCGAAGTCGTCGCTCTCATCTGGGTGACATTCTGTCGGTTCTTCAACGCTGCAAGCCGACAGGGACAACCAATATCGCGGGCAATCTGCGTCGAATCGCCTCCATGATTCGCCACCGCAGTTTAATGATGCTGATGTCCGATCTGCTGGCCGATCAGGATGAGATCATCGACGCGATTCGGATGCTGCGGTTTCGCGGTCACGACGTGATCGTGTTTCATATTCTGGATGAGGCGGAAGTCACTTTTCCTTTCACCGGCAGTGTCGATCTGCTGGAGCCCGAAACCGATGATCACGAAATCGTCGACGCGGCCGGGATTCGAAATGAGTATTTGCAGGCGGTGAGTGATCTGCGAGAACGCTTCCGCACGACCTGCCTGGCCGTCGGAGCGGATTACGTACCGCTGGATACCAGCATGCCGTTCGACAAGGCGCTGGTCGAATATCTGTCCCAGCGGCAAGCCAGGTTTTAGTGCTCATTCCGGATTTGATGGGGTATTCATCGTAGTGGGCGAGGCTACGAATCCCCTTGAGCAATGCCGTTTCCGTAGCTGGGGTTCACGCGTTTTCCCCGCTCCTTGCCACTCAATCCTCAGTGAAAAGACGCAAAACCTACTGCAAGGTCATTCAACAACTTTGAGAGACACTACCCGAGCGGCGGGTGGTGCAATGGCGTTGAAATCGCTTTTCTTTGATTCTCTGTGGGAGGCCGAGTCTGTGGAAAATTCGTCAAGAACTTGATGAGCTATGAGCAGCGATCCTGATTCTCCAGAGCCTTAAGCCAGGCGCCGAGTGTTGGCCTGTTCTTCCGTTTCCGGCACAAAATACGTGTTTTCTGCGTGAATCTGCAACTTTTGCCGTGGCGGAGCCGAAGTCTTCCCGATCCTAGAAACTTATCACCTCAAGCAGGCACAGCACTCTGGAAACGCAACGGCATGCTCGCTACACTCCGCCCCGCCGCGGAGGATCGGTTCTTCACCGAACCAGTTTTCCGAAGCAAGTGTCCTGAGAAAACTCTGATGTAACAATCAAAGTGAACCAGCACACATCGGGGCGTAGCTCAGCTTGGCTAGAGCGCCTGCTTTGGGAGCAGGAAGTCGCACGTTCAAATCGTGTCGCCCCGACTTTTTCTTTTTCTCGTTAAACAGCATTCCGAATCGTGTTAAACGATACCTGACGACGTTCGTCAGTGCGGTGAATACTCACTTTCAATCGTGGTAGTTACTACCACGAAATGAAACAGGAGCCCCGCACATGGCCAGAAAAGCTAATGTTTTTCCGTCGTATCTTCTCCACAAGCCCACCGGACAAGCACGCGTCCGAATTGCAGGGCAGGACCACTATCTTGGCGAATATGGCTCAGAGGCCTCACGTATCGCCTACGGTCAACTGGTCGCCAAACTCGCTGGAGGCGTCGCGATTGATCCGATTGCAAAGCCCAAACGTGGTAGAGCTACCACAATTGAATCTGAGCAAGATCCCGGGCCGTCAGTTGCTGAACTCTGCCTTGTCTTCAAAAAGTATGCTGAGACGCACTACGTGAAGAATGGGAAGCAGACCAGCGAAGTATCTGTGATCAACACGGTTATTCGCCCCCTGAATGAGCTTTACGGGCTGCTCCCGGCCAAAGACTTCGGGCCGTTAGCACTCAAGGCCGTCCGGTCAAAAATGGTGGAATCTGGCTGGTGTCGAAATTCCGTCAATTCCGGTTTGAATCGGATTCGTCGGATTTTTAAGTATGCGGTTTCCAACGAACTGATTGAACCCTCGGTTCTCCAGAAGCTGCAGGCCGTTTCGCCATTATTGGCAGGCAGAACTGAGGCTCACGACAACGCCCCCAGGACTTCCGTTGACGACGACCGTATCAACTTCGTGCGATTCCTTGTCAGGCCATTGGTTCGTAACCTGATCGACTTGCAAAGGCTGTGCGGGGCTCGGTCCGGCGAACTGCTCCAATTGACGACCGGAATTCTCAACCGTACTGGAGATGTTTGGTTCGCAGAACTGAGCGATCACAAAACGCAGCATCATGGCCAGAGTCGTACTCTGCATTTCGGTCCCCAGGCTCAATTGATCCTGA
>JBIIIF010000171.1:0-15495 GCA_044235005.1 Planctomycetaceae bacterium
ATTTCAGCAGGTCAGCTCCCACAAATTGTAATTTTGGTGTGTTTCGGTCCAAATCATGCATCTGAACATTTCCCAGCAGATGAAGATGAGCCAGCAGATGAAGCTGGCTCCGCGGATGATCCAGTCCATGGAGATTCTGCAGCTGAACATGATGGCACTGAACGAACGTATCGAGCAGGAACTGGTTGAGAACGTCACGCTCGAACGAGTCGAGAAGGAGCGGGATACTCCTGTCGCCGAACCTGATGCGGCCGATTTCTCCCCGCCGGTTGATGATCGCGAAGCCAGAGAGTTGCGGAAGGATGTCGAAAACCGCGAACTGGTCGCCGGTAACGAAAAGAATAACGAGTCGGATTTCGAACGCCTTCTGGAGATTTCTTCCGAGTGGCCTGAAGACAATGTCGGCTTCGGCGGCATGCAGCGTTCGTCGAATCAGATCAGCGACGACATGGACCGCCAGCACGACGTCATGTCCAACATGACGGCTCGTCCGCAGTCACTTCACGAATATCTGCTGGAACAGTTTTCGTTCTTCAGCATCGATCCTGTGCAACGGCAGTTTGGCGAGTATCTGATTCAGCATCTGGATCACAATGGTCGCCTGCAGAGCATGCTGCCCGAGATTGCTCAGCAGTTTAATCGTCTTTATGAACATCAGCTAACTCATGAACAAGCGGACGAAGTGCTGAAGATGATTCAGCATCTGGATCCTCCCGGCGTCGGCGCGCGAGATCATCGGGAGATGTTGTTGCTGCAGGTCGATGAGCATCTGCCGTTTCATGAAGTGGTTGAGACGCTGATTCGCGACCACCTGGAAGACGTGGCGTTCAACCGCTTGCCTCTGATTCAGAAAGCCACCGGGTATTCTTTGGATCTGATCAAAGTCGGCATCGAACAGATGCAGACTTTGAATCCGTATCCAGGGCGTGGCTTTGAACAGCGTCCGGTTCAGCGAGTCACGCCGGATCTGGCTTTGGAGCAGGATGATACCGGTCGTTATGTCGTGCGACTGCTCGACGAATACGTGCCGGAACTGCGAATTAGTCCGCGTTATGCCAAGATGCTGAAAGAGAATCCAACACCGGAAACCCGGGACTGGATTCGTCGCAAGATTGAGTCTGCTCGATGGCTGATCGAATCTATCGAACAGCGCTACAATACTCTGCGCAAGGTGGCTCAGGAGATCATTGATCACCAGCACGAGTTTCTGGACAAGGGTCCGGAGTTCATCCAGCCGCTGAAGATGCAGCAGATTGCAGACCGAGTCGGCGTCCACGTCACGACAGTGTCACGAGCGGTCGATGAAAAGTGGATCCAGACGGCTCGTGGATTATTCCCGCTCAAGCGTTTCTTCGGCGGGGGAACTCAGTCATCGACCGGCGAAGATGTGGCGTGGGACACGATTCGCATCAAGCTGCAGGAACTGATCGACAAAGAAGACAAGAAGGATCCGCTGAGCGACGACGCTCTGGTCGATGCTTTGGCCGCTCAGGGAATCACTCTGGCCCGCCGCACAATCACCAAGTACCGCAAACAGATGCAGATCCCGAGTTCACGCCAGCGGCGTGAGTATTAGGGCATTGTCAAACCGTGAAATGTACGTTGGACATTCTTGTCTGACTGGGATTAGCTTGACAGCGCCATCTTGCACCCTCTCCCGCAATTTTTTGCGGAAGCTACTTAGTGCTACGTGGCAGCGTTCTCGCAAAAAATTGGGGGAGAGGTCCGGGGTGAGGGGCAGCGCCGTTAAGTATTTCCTCCTGAGTGCCCACAGATTCGACTTGATGTCTGGTCAGCGTCTTGGAAGCCCCCAAGCATGCGACCTGGCCCCTTCCGGCCTTGTGCCGGATGAGCCAGGGTTTGAAAACTAAGAAGAGACACGAGCGATGTTTCGTCCCAGCCCGGCTTCACGCCGGGTGAACGCAGGTTTGAGAACTCAACGATCCCCCCAAACATTCGCATGAGTTTCCAAACCTTCGGTCCACCGGCACCAGGCCCGGTTGGGGCCGAAAAAAATTGGGTTTTGTCGTTGTAGTTTCCAAACCGTGGCTCAACCGGCGTGAAGCCGGGTTGGGGCCAACGGGCTTTGAATCCTTCGAAATGCTCTGTAAAAAATACTTAACGGCGTTGGGTGAGGGGGCCGTTTTAGCACTTGGCCTTCTACGAAAGCCCTCTTTTCCGGCCTATCGGGCCACCTTCTCCCCCCGAGGGGAAGAAGGGGCACCATTTCACTCAGCAAATTCTGATCATAAAACCCCCGCAGTGAATCTGAGTCGTCAAACATGGCGCTGTTCAGCGACCGCGTGAAACGAAAAGAGCCGGCAAGTGACCTTGCCGGCTCTTAAAGAACCTCAAATCGATTTGAATAGTTGACTGCCCTAATCGCCTGAATCAGTGATCCGCTTCTCGGCCGATTCAGCTTTGCCTCGACTCAGCATTCCCAGAACAGTGTACATCGAGCTGATCAAATGGCGATTGAGGGCATGCCGGGCAAGGTCAAGTGCATAACGTTCGCCCGCGTGTTTCTTCGCGATCTCAAATGCTTCCGAAAGTTGTTGGCGATACTGACCGCCCGACTTACTCGTTTCATAAATCCGAAAGCTTGCGATTGTTCTGTTGAGGAAAGTGCCGGGACATTCCCGCCAGAACCTGAGCCACAGATCGTAATCCATGGCCAGATGATAGTTCGTTTGAAGTCCGCCAACCGAAGTCAGAAACTCACGTCGCCAGAAGACCCCCATTTGGGAGATCCAGTTGGTTTGCAGCAATTGGTTGAAGGTGAGCTTCGGCAGCCGGCGGTTCTTGATCTTCGTGACCCACTTTCGGATTTCATTCCCCTGTTCGTCAATGACATCAACCATTCCATAAATCCATTTGACGCTGGGATCGTCAAACATACGCAGCACATGCGGAAACGCTGCAGGCTTATAAACATCATCGGAATTCAACCAGCCGATAACCTCTCCTGTGGCCAGGCTCAGTCCTTTGTTTAATGCATCAGACTGCCCTTCGTCCGGTTCAGACAAAAATCGAATCCGATCCTCATACGATTTCAGAATCTCCAGCGAGCCATCTGTCGAGCCCCCGTCGACCACGATGATCTCGGCGTGGCATGACTGCTCAAGAATTGAATCAATTGCCGCCCGCAGATAACGCTGCTGATTAAGCGTGGGCATGACGATGGAAATCTTTGATGGCGTCATCTGGCCCCCGTCACGGATTTCGTGACACTCGAACCCGCAATCGCCTGCATCAGCTCATCTTCGATCTGCTGCGTCGCATTGTCCCAGGAGAATTCCTTCGCGCGTTGTGTTGCTGCGTCCGACACCGTTGCGAAAGTCTCCTTGTTCATCGTGAGGAAATGCTCGAGAGCGTTGGCAATTTGTGTTACGTCAACAGATGGACAAAGTTTGCCGCACTGCAAATCATAAAGAATCTCCCGAGGACCGCCGCTATCCATCGCCACCACCGGCGTTCCACAGGCCAGAGCCTCGACCACGACAAGTCCGAAGGGTTCGTCGGCCGACGCGAGACAGAAGACTCGCGACTGCTGCAGGAGTTCAACCACGCGATCATCACCCAGCCGTCCGTGAAAAGTGACGTGATCGGTGATGCAGTCCGCTTCTGCCGTGTGTCGGCACTCTTCCAGTGCATCACCGATACCGACGACATGCAAATGAACGCCTGTGAGTTCTCGTCGAACCAGTTCCGCGATCGCCTTCACGATCAGATCCACGTTCTTGAAGCGAGAGATCTTCGCGATCACGCACACCCAGGGCTTTCGGGTGGTACTGCTGTCAGGCTTGAATCGCTGATGGTCAACTCCCAGGTAAACAGTGCGACACGCGTGGCTTGGAAATCCGTAGACTTGAATGACGTTGCGGCGAGAGAATTCAGAGTTCACCAGCACGCGGGAAAATCGCCTGCAACGGCGTCGATCAAGCCACGCCATGACGGGAGAAATTAAAATCGCGATCCAATTCTTCGGCCAGGGAAGACTTCTCTTCCAGACGTTCGAATGAATAAATGCGGATGGCTCCTGACAGTACCAGACACTCGCGAACTGCGGTCGGTATTTGGCAATAAACGCTCCCCACCAGTTTGCCGGGAACACTTGCGGAAACAGGACTGTTTTCATTCCGTCCGCAGTTGAAGTTATGGCATCGATTACCTTCAACACCTGTCGACAAGTGTGATTGAATCGAATCCAAAACCAAATTCCGGACGACAGAGATCCGCCAATCTGGTGGAACTGAACATGCTCATTGAAATTTCCGACAATGGCCTGATCAGCTCTTATACAAACAACATGCACCTGATGCCCGCAATCCGCCAGACGCCAAGCCGTCTCCAGCACCATTCGTCCCGCCCCGCCGTCTGAGACGAAGTGTGGATGCAGGTAGATGATTTGCAGTCGATGGTTAGGCTCAGACACCGGCATTGATTTACCGTTGGAGCACGTTACGGTAGACAGCCAGCGTTTGAGCGGCCGTGGATTTCCATGAGAACCGAGCTGCGTGCTCGATCGACCGGCGAATCATCGCATCGCGATCATCGCCCATGGATACGATCTGCGCCATTCCGTAGGCAATGGACTCTACGCTAAGCGGATCCACGATAATCGCCGCATCGCCCACGACTTCTCCCAGCGAACCTGCCGCAGAACAGACAACCGGAGTTCCGCAGGCCATCGCTTCGAGAGCTGGCAGGCCGAATCCTTCATACAGCGATGGATAGACAAGAGCCGTCGCGTCCCAAAGCAATTCACGCACGCGATCATCACTGATTCGGCCCAGTACCTCGACGTGGTCGGCGAGGTTATGCTTTCTGATGGCGTCTCTCACATCCGGCCATGCACTGCGTTTGGCACCGGCGATCAGCAGCTTGTAATCAGGGAAACGACGATGAACTTCTGCAAAGGCATTCACGAGCCGCACAAAGTTTTTTCGAGGCTCAATGGTGCTCACGGCGAGAAAAAAGGGGCGAGCATTTCCCCTTTGCGTGCCTGTAGATGACGGCTTATCGGCAGGCTTTGGAAAGAACCCCGGCCGAGGGGCCAGGAGCACGGTCGAGACGTCTTCGGGGCGTCGATTGCAGAACTCGAGCACGTCCGTACGAGTACATTCCGAATCGCAGATCACATGAGCAGCGTTATGGATGAGATTCTGCAATTGATCCAACCCGTGAACTTTGGGTTTAGGCAGCTCATGCCGAGGAACACGCATCCACGCGAGATCATGGACGGTAACAACATACGGCATCTCGAAGAGATCGAACTGACTCTGCGAATTGGTCACATGAAACAAATCAAAGCGTCCACTCGTCAGTCTCTTTGGGGACGCGATGCGTTTCTGTATCCGGGAATTGTGCCGATAGCCCCACTCCGGCCAGATCGTCACTCGGTCGACTGTCTCAGGCTTCAGATTCTGCGCAATACGCCAGCGAAAGAATGAACTCAGTGGCAGTTCGGAGATGATCGGAAAGTGCCAGTGAATCTCCGGGCCTATGCAACAGACGGACTCGACCAACTGTTGCACATAGACGCCGATTCCGGTCATCGTGTACGTCAATGGCGCGAGGTCAATGCCGACCATCATTGCTTTCGACTTCCATGAACCAGCTCTCGCTCAACCCAATAGAGCCAAATCCTTCGAATTAGTGGAAGCTTTGCGATACGATAAAAGAATAGCCGCATTCCCGTCGCTTTCCACTCCTCACGTCCATGAACGGCATCAGTTGATGCTGCACACAACCGTCGCTTCAAATCCGGTTGTTTCATAACGTCAAATGGATCCGGGATACCCTGCAGGCGGGGATGGTCAACTCTTACAGCTTCTCGCCACGCGGCTCTGATTGGGGTGCCATCTGACAAATTTGCAAAGCGATAGACCGCTGCAGAATCTCCGAGTTGGTCTCCAAGGAAGTTGGCGTATTCATGCGCGAGCCTTGATACTGCCGAACCGTCGTCCAGTCTACCTGGTGGTTGATGACGAGAAAGTTTAGAAGGTGTATGACAGTCAAAGCCACTAAAATGAAAGCAAACTAATTCCTGTCCGTTAACAGCATACTTATTGTCCAAAACTCTGATATCTCGCTCGTGGAGGTTCCAGTAGGCTACATTAACACCAGCACTCCGCAGAATCCTGCATTCAGGGAACTGAATAGGTGCAAAGTTCAACCAACATTGATCCACAAAAACACCGCGGTGTGTGTCGACGTAACAGTGTTTGAGGCACTTCGTTGCCCACCACCGCAGAAAAGATTCAGCGGCCACGGTGCGGCGAACTGCAAGAAAACCTGCGTTGTATACTCCACGTGAAAGCGCCTCAAGATCACCAGATGTCTTCGACGAATTGACTGGTGAAGAAAATGCATGAGGCGAAAGAAGGATCTCAGCGCCTACTAATTCGTCTGCAATTGATTTGAGATTTGAGCACACATACATGTCCGCGTCCAGGTAGACTGCAGCGTCGTGTCCGCATTTCAGAAGGTACGTTAGCGCAAATGGCTTCAATGCGCACGATAGCTCAAACGCGGTATACTGAAATGCAAAACGCTTCCAATCTGGTATGCCAAGTGCAAACCCTGTTACACAGAATACATGCTCGGCGTCGATTCGATCTTCGCCATTCCCGTCCGCGATTACGACGTAAACAGGTAATGTAGGTTCAAACCTTCGAATCGAGCTGACTAACGCGCGAGCATATCCGAGATGGTTGGAAGTGACACAAGTGACGACGGCTCCTCTGTTCATTCGGGGCTCGAGTTGATATGAATCGCAAACCTCGTGCCTTGTATCTGATAACAGCCCCCATAGTTGTCAGAAAACTCGTTAACCGCTCTCGTTACACCCTCACATTCCGAGTCTTGTGGATCCCAGCGATAGTCATGCCATACGATAACTCCATTGGGAGACAACATCGACTTCGCTTTCTCAGTGTCTCTTCTAACAAACTCGTAGGTGTGGTCTGCGTCGATGAAGAATAAGTCTACCCTGCCAATCCACTCGGGGAGGTCAAAGCTGGCGGAATTGGAGAATCGTTGCTCTATTTTAGATTCCCAGTTCGTTAGTTTGAAATGCATTCCCACATTGAACTCAAGCAGTCCGACCCCAAGTCCATGTTGGTGAACTGTTCTTTCTGAGGGATCGATGTCGACAGTGACTACCTTCGCGTTGCCCGGGCTGTTCATTGCGAGCGCAAGCGTGGAAGCGCCCGTAAATGTGCCGAACTCGATGATATACGAGGGTTTCAGGTACTTTGCAATCGCCCCGAGTACCAGCAGTTCGTGCTCGGGCATCGCCCATAGGTGAGTTCGAATCTGCTTTACGGACATACTAATCTGCGATGATTCTGACTTGGGAAATAGACTCTCCAATGCCACCTCTTCAAGCGAGTATTGCGTTAATGGGGCCGTAGAGAATCGCTTTGCGCCTGCGGCGGCTACATTCCATAAGAACGGTGGTGTAATTGCTTTGCCGGCAATCGCGGCAAGTTTGCAAGCCGTGATGGTTTTCTGCAGAAGATAATTGCTCATCCGTCTCAATGCCCGCGATTTATGATTTGACGATAGAAATCATGCATCCGCCGCCATATCAACCGCCAATTTGCTGTCCGCAAGTCTTCTTTTTCAAAGTTTGGATTTACTGGGGGCAGGTCGATGTGAATTGGCGTTTCGATCGCCCTGCGAGCAGGGGCGTCAGTCAACAAAAGTGCACAAAAATCCTCCCATCGAGTCACACATGACTGTAGAGAGTAATGGCTTGCAACATGCGAATGCGCTGCTGCTCGCAATGCTTCCCAACGACTGGGGGAGTCCACCAGTGCGCTAATCGTCGCCTGAAAGGAGTTTTGTCGGTCTTCAACCAGCAGCCCAGTCTGGTTGTGAATCACAAGCTCTTCGATTCCGGGTAGCCTTGTGCAAATCGGCACTACACCGCATGCCATTGCGTCCATCACGGCGCCCGGTAGGCCCTCGTTATCAGATAGTAGCACCAGGATATGTTCATCTTGGAGACGATCCTGAATTTGATCTGGCGGAATGTATCCAACCAGAGTTATCTGTTCCTGGAGTCGACACTCGGCGATCTGCTGCTGAAGTGCCCGCCGTTTTGGCCCGTCACCATAGAGGGTAACGCGGATCTCTGGTCGGGATCTCACAAACTCAATAAGTGAAGTAAGCGTCTTTGTGACCTGTTTCGCCTCATCGACTAACCGACCCAAATACGCAACTCGAACTGGCTTACATTTTTTTGCACGAAGGTTTTGGATTGGTACGCCGGACGGAATTACGCAAACCTTCGTTGCCTCTGGAGCCCTTGCGAGAGCCAGGTTCTTCAATCTTTCGTTAACACAAACGACACCAGAAACAGCCCATTCCGCGCTCCCTGCAACGAACTCGTCAACCATGGCATTGTGGAAAGCATCGTCACCACGGTAGGTTGCAATCGTTGGGATGCCTGCCGCTCGGATCCATCTCGCTGCTAGCCATCCTGCTACCGAAATGTTGGGGATAAAGACATCCGGATTTAATGTTTTCACACTATTAAGAATCCACGATACCCGCCGCTGAGTCGTCTCGTGCCAGGTTCTTGTGATGACCCTTACACCATGATTCGCTAACGAGATTGCAGAAGGTGCTGCGCCTCCCTGATGAATGATCAATGCTGATACCTGATGCCCATTTGCGACAAGAGCGGGTAACAGACGCATCATGTTTACCGTGGGCCCATTGTGGTTATTGGGCGAATCGTAACTCAGGAACGTTAGTCTGATGGGCTGCCCCTATTTGTCGATGCGTTTCATAGCAGATTGTATGCAATCCAGGCCACGACGAATGATCGACGTTGCTCTGGAATGTCTATCCTGAGTCAAAACAGGTCTGACAAAGACCTCATGGATTAGCGCCGCCTGCTGAAGAAGCGTCGGTTCATTCATCGACTCCCTTTCTGAATTGACCGTTGCCTGGACACGAATAGGTGTCCAAGGCTCATCCGGTGAAGGCGACTTCGCTTTAACGCTAAGCCTATCGACCACTTGCGAAGCGCTGCAGGCATTGAATCGTCTATCAACCAGCACTTGCCCTGTGTGCTGAGTGCCTAGTTCAAGCCCGTGCATAGCAACGAGGAAATCGTCGTCGTCTTCTTGGCGCATCTTCCAGTGCTGTTGCAAATATGACGCGTGGTTGGCATGCTTTTTTGACTGCAGAAAACACTTGTGAAAGATCGCTTCATAATCCTGCTCAAAATCATGCAACCCCATGGAGGTGAAAAGCTGGATATGGCGAAAGCCTTTTGAATGCATCGCAAGCAAAGTGTCATACTCGGGGCGAAGGGAGTTTCCTTCCGACGGAATGAGCGATAAAGCCTTATGTAGCATTCGTGAGCGATAGAGGTGATTGCCCGCTGGTCGAAAGTATCCGAACAACTTGTCGAAAACCATTCCCTGAAGTTCAAACACGTGGTCGGGCTGAAGGCGCGCGACGTTAACGAGTTCTTCGACTCCTGATTTCAGGACAAGTACATCTGCGTCGATACATAGCGTCCATGTGCGTTGTTGCTCAATCCCAATCCGGAAGGATCGCCTCAGTGCGGAGGAAAAAGGAACTTCCGAAACGCGAAATATCTGGCTTTCAGCGAAGATTTGAGTCAGAAGTTCGTGCGCAACATTGGCCGTTCGCTCTCCACTTTCTCGAAGGATCACGGTGACATCATTTAGCGGAATTTCTACACTCCCCGTCAAGCTTTTTGCGAAACACAAAGAAGTACCCGGTGGTTGCATCAGTGTTTTGCGTTCCCAAGCCACACAACCAAAACATATAGAACGCAACGCGAAGGAATGGCAACCGCCACCAAAGGGAGATCTTTTCTTGCTCGGTACCAACAGCGAACAGGCGTAACACAATCACTTCGCTGGCTTCAAACGCCGAATTGCGAGGCAGTATGCGAACGCATTCCAGGTCCGGGAATAGAAGGCCAATCCCATACTTTGTGAATCGAAAGTAATCGTTTGGCGCATCATGTATGCCAAGCAAAAATGGAGTCGACCCAATAAGCACTCCACCAGGTTTTAATATTCGAGACAGCTCACGTGCGCCGCTAAACGGGTCTCGTACGTGCTCCAGAACCTCCATACAGAATACGCCGTCTAAGCTCTCATCTTCGATCATATGCAGATCCTCAACGGACGCTACGATGTCCGGATCGCGATCTGGATCGATGTCGACGGATTTTGGTGCGGCGCCTGAGGAACTAATGACTCCCGCAACCTCTCCACCAGCCCCGACGTTAAGGGTAATTGCGGGTATCTCAAGGTTGAACTCTGCAACTGAAGTCGCGAGCATCTTGTAAAGTCCAACCCGCGATTTTGCTTTTGACAGTTGATACGCGTGCGACAACACTCTGTGTTGGAGTCTACGCAGCATCGTGAGCATACTGTTCGGGTAATGGTGTGCGGTTGCAATCAGATACAAGCCAACGCTCGGCCCACAACTCAGCCATCAACAGCAACCAGAATGGTCGAAAGTTTCGTTGATTTCTCCAATCAGCAAGCCCTGCGATGGCTTCAGGACGAATCAAATTCATCTGTTCCAACAATCCACCAGACACCTTGTTCACCGCCCAGGTTTTCACTCGCGAATTTGTCCAACGTCCCATTGGACTGCTGAATCCCTTTTTTCTTCCCGTCAGCAACGCAGTCGGAAGGCAGCTTCGTGCTGCCTGTTTAAGTGCGGCCTTCCTTTCGCCTTGAGCATAGTTGATGTTGCCAGAGATACTGAATCCCAGCTCAATCATCTGCTTCCCAACGAACGGCACCCGAGCCTCAACTCCGTAATGCATGGTGGAACGGTCGACTTTCGTCAATATGTGTCCCGGTAGGTAGTGGTGGAAATCGGCAAGCTGGCATAGCGCAACTCCCGGGGTGAGCTCGTCGTGGTTAAAATATGGCTTAAGACCATCTATTGACCGTTCACACCATTCGTTCGCACTGTTGCCAGGGATTATTGCGTTAAGCAATGAGGCATCACAGCAGCCTTCGTATGAGAAGTACTGTTTGTGATCCTCTGCTCTGTTAAGAAGCCCAAAGATACTCGCAACTCGTGTTGTTAACGACTGATTCCGTTGTTTGTAACTGCTGAATTGGTCGTAACGCAAGTACCCAGCGAACAATTCATCTGCGCCGTCGCCGCCGAGCACGACCTTGATGTCGGTATCATGAACGAGCTTGGCGATACGTGTGGCTGGAAGAGGGCCATTTGGATCGAAAGGTTCATCAAACGCTTGAGTGACAATCTCTAATTGGGAGAGCAACTCTTCGGCTGAAAGCTCTGCGGACGCATGCTTCGTTCCATAGAAAGTGGCCGCTATCGCAGCAAAGCCGCGTTCATCAGACTCGGGCTCGTCAAAACCCAGCGTGAAGGTATGCAACGGCCCATGAGACTGATTGCGATTCCGATGCGCTAACGCCGTCATGTACGTCGAATCAATACCCCCACTCAAGAGTGTTCCGACGGGTACATCGGATGACAGTTGCGATTTCACAGTGGTCTCGAATGTGGCTGCGATAGCTTCTGCAGCCTCATCCAGGGAATAAATCTTCGGATCGTACACACACTGCCAATATCTACGAAGATCATAGCCCTTTCTGGAGACGGTCAGTGTATGAGCTGGAGGCAGTCGCCTAATCCCTTCATAGATACTGTCAGGTTCTGGAACGTAGCCAAAAGCAAGGTAGTCCCGAAATGCCTCGCGCGAAACACTCCGCTTAAAGCAAGGGTCGCAAAGGATCGCCTTCGGCTGCGAAGCAAAAATGAACGGCTCGTGACTGCGAGTGTAATAAAGTGGCTTCACACCCGCATGATCGCGTGCCAGGAATAGCTGGTCAGTATTCGAATCCCAGATACCGAACGCAAAGATGCCATCCAAATACTGGACACATTCGCTTCCCCATTGCTCGTAGGCATGAACGATCACTTCCGTATCAGTCTCCGTTCGAAACTGATGGCCAAATCCGATCAGCCTTTGGCGAAGTTCCCGGAAGTTATAGACTTCGCCGTTGAATGTAATCCAAACGGTACCGTCTTCGTTGCAAAGCGGTTGAGCTCCTCTGGCTCCAATGTCAATGATCGCGAGGCGTGTATGCCCAAGGATAACCCGACCGTCTGCCAGGCACTTGCTGGACGCGCCATCTGGTCCTCTTGATCTGAGTGACTCCAGAGCTGGAGTCAGCCAGGCAAAATGATTCTGTTTGCCTCGATGAAAGGCCCCGACTATTCCGCACATTGTGTAGCAATATCATTTCCGAACCGCTCGAGCAATGAGCGGGTTAACGTCAGGGTCATGAATCCAAAGAATTTCGAATCCTTCGTCACGAAGAATTCTCCTGAACTCCTCGGAAGTCATTGGAGAATCATATCTCGGCGTGAGAGCATCGAACGTGACCATTCTTTGCCACTCGATCAATTCAGACGTCCCCATCCGTTTCATTAGTTCGTTAGTTTGCAGATAAAACGGCAGAAAGCGATAGGCCAGTTCGCGAGTTGGCCAGACGCGTCCGAGGACCCTGTTGCAATAATGCATAGGCGCTCCAAAGAACCTCAGGAAGAGGTAGATCCAGTACTTTGGCAATCGAGTGGTTATGGGGCGATAGAAATATCGAAACTCCTGCATATATCGCTTGGATCGTTTGTAACTGTGAATGAACAGAAACCCTCCTGGCTTAACCATCCGACAAACACATCGCATCGCGGCTTCAGGGTCTGGAGTATGCTGGATGACGCGGTGACACCAGACTACGTCAAAGGATTCTTTTGGATAGGGGATCTCGTAAATGCTGGCTTGGGAAATCGTCAACCGAGGATCTTTGAGATACTTCGCAGCCCGCTCAACAGACCTGCTTATGTCGAACGAATGTATCTCCGAGAACGGTAACGTAAGAAGGACTTCCGTGTCATCTCCGCCTCCCATTCCACATTCCAGCAGACGTTTCCCCTTGACATCAAATACGCCATCCCAAAGGCCAGATCTTTTTTTCAGGTCTTCTGCGTGCTGGTAGTTTGAACGAGATTGACTTAAGACACTGTGCCACTTATTCCATTGGAACCCGAAGCTGTCGGCATAATCTTCATCGGGCTCTACGAATCTTGGTATGCCATCTACAACCCTGGCAATAATTTCTTCGCTCGACGCATCCCACAAGCTGTCGTCGCGTCTTTTGAGTTGTCCGCCGCTTCGTGGGTTGACAAAGTTCAAGTCTCTCGTGTCATTCATCTTCTGTTACAGTACAGACTGCTAACTGACAACTAAATCGACTCATGCGAATTCCAAGGCGATCGAGCCATGGATCCACGAGGCGCTCGAGGTCACGAGGCCGTTTCTGATGAAGAATCAGGTGTTCGAGAATCTTCAACCCACGGCTTTCCAGGAAGCTTGAGAATTCCCCAAAATTCCACTCACGGACATGAAACGGATTACCTGGCTCTAATTTGTCTGGCCCATACAACCTATCACGGTCTGGTGTGGAGATAAGAATTCTACCGCCGCGAGTCGAGAGACACTTTAGAAGGTGAATGCATGGATCGGGATCGAGCAGATGCTCAA
This sequence comes from Planctomycetaceae bacterium, assembly GCA_044235005.1. Lineage (GTDB taxonomy): Bacteria > Planctomycetota > Planctomycetia > Planctomycetales > Planctomycetaceae > SXXK01. Next base: position 13,598 of record JBIIIF010000171.1, read on the forward strand.
GTACATCGGCGCAGATCACAATATCGAATTTTGCTTCGATATCGTGCGTTGGATTCTCCAGATCCATCGAGACGAACGGAGAATCAGGTTCCATTTCGTTAGCGACTTTGCGAATGCCTGGCTGATCAATCAGTGTCAGTGATGGGTGATCTGGCGAATCACTCCGAAAATACTTGTGTTTTGTCGCGGGGCCACAACCAACATCAACAATTCTTGACGTTGCGGTCGCCAATGCATATGCGGTCCGATACACGTCGTACTGATATGTAGATGAAATCCGCAGTCGTTCGGGAGTCCAATAGCTGCCTTTTACTGTTTCCAGCGTCGTCGTCGCGGGAAGCGGTTTGTAGTCCTTTCTGATGGAATAGTGATCAGCACACATACGGCTACTCATCTTGTCGAATTGCCGACAACATCATGAAATTACTCGTCGACCAGTTTAAAGCGATGCTCAACGACAATGGGACCGTGCTTCGCTGGATCCAGGGATGGGATGCGTCTGTTCAAATCACAGGTGTTGAATACTTCGATAGTGGCAGCGTCAAGGAATCGGTCTTGCTCTACGCCATTTAATGCAACCCAGGCGTAGACGCTGTAGCAGCCCGCGAGTAGTGGCAGGCTCGAAACAGCGCATTCGATGTTGACCAGAGGCTGCTTGGAGGACACGTAAAGTTCCGAGCCGACCGCTATTGAATCAAACGAAGTGAGTCTGCTTCCACTTGCGTTCTCGACACATAGCGCTACGTGGATCTTACCTGACAGCAGTGATCGATTCGAAATGGTAAGCACCAGCTTTACGTCTTCACCAGTGGAAATGGCTTGCTTTCCGGTAGAGTCAATTACTTTAAGAGATCTGATAAACAGATTTTGGCGCTCTGAACCGTTGCTTCGTTCATTTCCTCCGGACGAGTAGCTTCGAAGACACGAGAGACAGTGGGCGACATCTCCTGATGCAACAATTTTCCCAGCGTCCAAGTAGATCCCCGTCTGACAAAGTTGGCTGATGGCGACCAAGTTATGGCTAACAAAGAGGACTGCGCGTCCACTGTGCGCAACTCCCTCCATCTTTTCCATGCACTTCTTCTGAAACTCCGCATCGCCGACTGCCAGAACCTCATCGACGATCAGAATTTCACTCTCCAGATACGAAGCAACTGCGAATCCAAGGCGGACTTGCATGCCGCTGGAAAAGTGCTTGACCGGTGTGTCGAGAAATTTTTCGACGCCGCTGAAATCGACGATTTCGTCGAAGCGTCTTCGGATCTCAGCCCGGGTCATGCCGAGTGTCACACCGCTGACATAGATGTTCTCTCGGCCCGTTAACTCGGGGTGAAAACCGGTACCGACTTCCAGGAGACTGGCGACTCGTCCTCGGATGCCGAACCGACCGACTGTGGGTTCGGTGATGCGGGAGAGGATTTTCAGGAGCGTACTTTTGCCTGCTCCGTTGCGGCCGATTATTCCGACCACTTCGCCTTGCTTCACTTCAAAGCTGACGTCTTTTAGCGCCCAGAATTCGCCAGTGTTCTGAACGTCTGAGTCTGCACCGGCTGCCGTCGAACTCTTCTGTAGCAGCGATTTTCCGGCATTCCAAAGTGCTCTCGGGACCCCAGTGATCATTTCGGATAATCGATGATATCCCGGACCTCCCTGCGTACCTATGCGGTAGGACTTGGAGACATTTTCGACGGAAATGGCGACGTCAGACATGCGGGAATTGGTGACGATACAGGCCCAAAATTGGGGCAGGTCGTGAGAAGCGGATCAATGCGTGGGAAGACGTCGTTGTGGTTTGTGGTACTTCGACGCCGACAGGACACTACAAATTGTCAGGGGCGTCTGAATTGCAGAGGTCGTTTTGAACCACGAAACACGCGTATGACACGAAAAATCCAGGC
>JBIIIF010000172.1:0-15429 GCA_044235005.1 Planctomycetaceae bacterium
GATTTCATCCCAGACCGGCATGCCCTTGCTGCAGGAAAGACATTTGACCTCCAGAGACACCGCGCATTTACGACAGAACTTTCGGCTTGCTTCATTCTTTGTTCCACAGGACGGACACTGACCTTCCGCCAGATCAGTTAGCGTGGCACGGCTTTCGTCCATCACCTGGCGAAGCGCGTTGCGAAACTCTGCGGCTGATTGGTATCGATCGTTTGGCTTGTCCTCCAGGGCTTTACCCAGCACGGACTGCAGTGAAGCCGGGAGGTCATTGAGCCGAATCACTTTGGGACTCTTGCCCGTCAACATCTGATACAGCGTGGCGGCCAGACTCCAGAGGTCACTGCGACTATCAGTGAGCGCCACGTCTTTGCGTTGCTCAGGCGGCATAAAATCGAGCGTGCCGAGGACAGCACCCGCCACAGACAGACCGCTGTCTGACGCTTCGTCCTTCGCTAGTCCAAAGTCTGTTAGTTTTGGAACACCATCCTTCGTCATCAGCACGTTGGCCGGCTTGATGTCTCGATGAATAATGCCGGAATCGTGCGCTTTGCCAAGTCCGTCACACAGCTGGCAGGTGAGATCGACGGCCAGTTCCAGGGACAAAGCCCCGTTGTGGCATTTGTCGAGCAGACTGTTTCCATCAACGTATTCCAGGATCAGGAACGGGCCGTCTTTGTCACGACCATAATCGTAAATCTGGACGATGTTCGGATGATTCAGTGCTGCGATCGACTTGGCTTCAATCAGGAACCGACTGACGGCCGTTCGACTTTTCGCTGCGTCACCCAGCATGCGTTTGATCGCCACTTTGCGATTCAGTCGCGTGTCTGTGGCCAGCAGCACTTCCCCCATCCCACCCTTGCCCAACACACCTTCCACCTTGTAGCGGCCCGCCAGATCTACGATTTCCATATCGTCCGTGAAATTGTCATCCGTAGATCCACCACCTCCGCCAAACGTGGCCTCGTCACCGAGACTTTCGGGCGCGTACTTCTTCTGCTTCGCGCCGGCGAACGTGTTTTCGTCACTCAGGCTGACCTCAGGCCGTTGAGCCGATTGCGGAACCGGCACCGGTGGAGCCGCCACTTCCGGCGGCGGAGTCACCATCTCCGCCGTGATTGCGACGACAGTCTGACATTTCGGGCAACGAATCTTCTTGCCCGCTGCCGTTGACGGCACCGCCAGCTTTGCGCCACAGGATGGGCAAGGGGTCATCACCTTGTCGGGCATCGACATCAGGAACTCCAGGATACATACGATGGACAGATCGCGACAGGGCTGTTGAGTCAGGACAGAAGAATGTTTCTTCCAGTATTTTTGTTGAGGCCATCATGTCGGGAGAGGCTCCCCGTTACCCACGTACCTTAGTGGCGATAGTCCGCGTGATCAAGCAGCCCACAATTCAGGAATGGAGCAGAATTCATCCCGTAATGTGAGCCCAGTGTGAGCATTCCTCAGAGGCCTTAACGACCGCTCGGAATCCCGCAGCAAGGTTTAGCAGCATCGACTTGCCATGCTGCTTTCGATGGAATGCCGGATTAAAGACGGGTATCCGCGACAATAGGGGCAGTGTTACTCGTCGCATCGCAGTTGGATAAGAATTTCCCGTCCGGATTTTCAGGCAGGTTTCAGGGAGCAACGCAACGTTTCAGGGAGCTGGGAGTTGTCCGGCGAACGCCATCACGGTATACGTTCGACTTAAGACTGCCGTGTTTTCGCCCAATTCGCACCGCAGACCATTTGCAAGGCACAATCTCCACATGGAGAGTTCATCACGGGGAGCTTCGTATGTCCGGAAGAGCATTGACCATCGTCCTGCTGATTCTTGCGTCAGTGAACATGCTCCAGGCCGCTGACAAGTCGCCCAAGCAAATCCTCGGGGGCAAGCCAGCGGTATCGAGCATGCAGTCCGGTCGTTACTACAACGGGCAAGGAGCATTCGCCGGACGCAGTACCACATCCGGTCAGACCACACGTTTGTACGACGCTCAGGGACGAGCGGCAGGTCGAGTGGAAGCCTCGAAAAGCACCGCCCGAGCCTACTCCGGAACTGGGTCCTATGCCGGGCGAACGGCCACAAGCGGCAACGACACGCGGTTCTATGATTCCAAAGGAGCCTTCAACGGTCGCAGCACCTTGAATGGCAACAGCATGCGCTTCTACGACTCCCGAGGAGCATTTGCAGGCCGTGCTGAGACTTCGGGAGGAGCGACTCGTTACTACGATGCGCAAGGTCGCTTTGCAGGAAGCAAGAGATAGAAGCAGGTCTTTTCCCCCAACTGTACAACGCCATGTTCGTTTAATGTCTTGGTGAGATTGGCGGCTGTTTTGGGAATATCACTTTGTTTTTATCCGGGTTGATTCCGAGTTCAAGGAGTCGCCTTCGGCGAGTTTTGTGGTGCGAATTGGCGAACGCGGCGTTGCGGCTGGTTTGGTGGCGTTGCCTTAACACTTTGCCGTCGAAGAAATCATGACGGTCCCGTGTCGGTGGGCGCGCAGATTCCGTAAAAACATTTGCGGCGCGGCGGACGATTTCTGTTGTTAAGTTCCCGTGTTTTCAAATCTGGTGAACACTCTTGGTGGAGTGAACACGATGGCAAGCAAACGGGCTGACGGAGAAGGCACAGTTACGCAACGATCTGACGGGCGATGGATGGGGCGTCTGAGCGTATCCCGAGACGTTGCGGGAAAGTACATCGGCTGACGGTTTACGGATCGACTCAGAAAGAAGCTGTCGAGAAGCTGAAGGTGTTGCGGACGCAGCGCGACTCGAACGCCAAGTCAGTTGTCAGCAAGGATTCGGTTGCGGGCTATCTCACGCGTTGGCTTGAGAATGATGTTGATGTCAATCGAGAAGGTAAGACTCACCAGGAATACGAAGGAACCGTCAGGCTTTACATCTCACCATTCATCGGCCACATCAAGCTCTCGAAACTCGATGGTGAGAAATTGGTGGCGTGGCAGGGTACGTTGAAGCGAAAAGGCTTCAGTCCCAATATGCGGTTGCGGTCGATTCGTGTACTCAGAAACGCACTTAACAAAGCTGTGAAGCTGCGGCTGCTGCCATATAACCCGATCATGGCACTGGACAAGCCGAAGGTCACCCGGAAACAGGTAACCCCATTGGAGCCTGAAGCCTGTCAGGGTCTGTTCAAGGCTTGCCAATCTCATCGGCTCGGAAATCTGATCGTCCTGGCGGCGATGACAGGTCTCAGGAAGGGCGAGGGCCACCAAGAAAGACGCTGAATAAAAGCTGGTTGGTGTCAGACGTTGGTGTCAGCCTGAAACGAAAAAAGCCAATGCTACCGAATAACACGGTAAAACACTGGCTTTTTTGAATGCCCCCGGCGCGATTCGAACGCGCGACCTTCGGTTTAGGAATGCCCTGACACGTTTTGGATGGCCTGCGGATAGCCTTCAAACCGCATAAAACACTGGGTTTCACAAAGTCGGCTCTAGCCACGGCACACCCGTCTTGGACCAAAACTGGGTACACTTTTGCCAACTGTACCCACCTCGATAAGCCGTCGGTTTACTACCAATTGGTCAAAGGAAAACTACCCCGGGTTGTGCCCCGGACGGCAGTCTATCAACTTTATGCGACTGCCCCCTCGGCAGCTAGCGGACCAGAGAATTCCATTGTGTGGCATATTGACTCACAACCAGTTGCTCAATAGACTGTACGTCAAATTGCCACATCAACGTTGGGAAAGAAAGTTATGACAACTACCAGAGCTGATGCCCGGATCAATGTTCGCCTTCCAAGCGAACTGAAACAAACGATTGAAGAAGCTGCCGCAGCTCTGGGCCAGACCGTGAGCGAGTTCACCATTTCGACGGTCGTTCAGGAAGCTCGTCATGTACTTGAGGCAGCCCAGGTGACGAGACTTTCTCTGCGGGACCGAGATCGCTTCCTCGCAGCACTGGATGATGTGGATGCGACGCCAAATGCTGCTCTGAAAGCCGCAGCCCAACGATACGGAAATCGTCGTGTCTGATTCCTCAGCACTCAAGTGGGCAGTGGAATCATTTGATCGGAGCCGACACGAACGGACTCTCTTCGATTGCGGCGTTCCAGTGCTCAATGAATGGCTGCTCACCAAAGTCAGCCAGTTTGAAAAGAAAGACCTCGCCCGCACGTATGTGTTGGTCCGGAACGGCTCTGTCGTTGTCAAAGGGTACTACGCACTCTCAAATCACACCGTCATCTACGATTCCCTTCCCGAGGAGCAGGCAAAGGGATTACCTCGGATTGATGTGCCAGTGGTTTTGATTGGACGACTTGCTGTTGACCTTTCAACACAAGGTCAGGGAATGGGTGAGCTTCTGCTGATCGATGCACTTCGTCGAGCGGAGTATCTGGCCGAGAGGATTGGCATCCGGGCTGTCGAGGTTGACGCGATCAATGAGTCCGCCCGAAAGTTCTATGAGAAGTACGGGTTCGTTTCGCTCAAGGACGACGCTCGCCACCTGTTTCTGCCTATGCATGTCATTCGGAAACTGCAGCTCCCGCCGCTTTAGCCTGGTCGAGATTACTCCGAGGCTATTTCGATATGCTGCCCGCCTTGCTCTTTAAGACGCCAACCAACGTGACGATACCGTGACGGGAACGACAAGTGTCTCCTGGGACAAACAAGGAGCTATCCGGCCACGTTGGCAATCAGGGTCACATCCAATTCTGGAAGTACCCGCCACGATGCAGAAGAACAACTCGGACGAGGACATCCCACTGCTACCCGGCTTCGAGGCACTCCTGCTGGAGACGCCGCCAGAACTTCGAACAGGGTGGGCTTTTGAACCGCAATCACTCCAGAACAAACTGGGGCGAAAAGTGCGACATCAGCGTCCCGACTCAGACTGGGTGGGAAAAGTCATCAGCCGAATCGGTAAGGAGGCCAACATCGTCGTTGAGCCCGGTGACAAGAAGCTGGGCAGGGGGGTGAAGTATGCTTCTGCACACGACCTCAGACGATCCTGCTGCGAGCAACTGCGTGAGTCAGGCGTGCCGCCACTGGTGATCTGCCGCGTCATGAGACATTCCTCATGGGAGACAACACGGAAGCATTACGCCCCCGGCGACGTTCAAAAAGACGCGATCGTGCTCAGAAACCTGTTGGTCCCGAAGAGCGACAAAGATCCAGATGTACCCAGATCCGACACCTGAAAGGCGTTGTACCTGGGTACACCAGAGATCACGAATTGACGTAAGTCTAATGCCCCCGGCGCGATTCGAACGCGCGACCTTCGGTTTAGGAAACCGACGCTCTATCCAGCTGAGCTACGAGGACTGGTTGCGAAAACCATAGCGGCAATTTAGCAGGTTTCCATGGGCTTCCGAGGTTGCGCCAGGAAAAATCAGCGGGAAGAACAGGCAATCTCGAAATCGCCGACGCAATTTCTCCGGAAGTGACCAGCTTTTCAGGAGATCACGTCCGCGATCACTTTGCCGTGAACATCCGTCAGACGATAGTCGCGGCCCTGGAAACGGTAGGTCAATTGCTCGTGGTTGAAACCCAGAAGATGCAGAATGGTGGCCTGCAGGTCGTGCGGAGTCACTTTGTTCTCCACGACGCCAAATCCCAGCTCGTCGGTCTGTCCGTAGTTGTAACCACCCTTCACGCCGCCGCCAGCCATCCACATGGTGAAGCAGTCCGGGAAATGGTCACGGCCCAGAACGTTGCCGCCCGCTGTTCGCCCTTCGCGAAATGGTGTTCGCCCGAATTCACCGCCGCAGATTATCAGAGTATCCTCGAAGAGACCTCGCTGCTTCAGATCTTCAATCAACGCTGCGATCGGTTTATCTGTCTTGGCCCACTTGTTTGTCAGGCCATCCGTCAGGCCTTCACCCGGACCTGTGCCGTGGAAGTCCCAGCCCCAGTCGAACAACTGCACAAACCGAACGCCCTGTTCGACCAGTCGTCGTGCCAGCAAACAGTTGTTGGCAAAGCTCGCTTCACCGGGTACCGCGCCGTACTTTTCCTGTGTCTCTTTCGTTTCGCGATTGATGTCCATAACTTCCGGCACAGAAGTCTGCATGCGATACGCCAGTTCATACTGAGCAATGCGAGTCATCGTTTCTGGATGGCCCAGCTCAGCCGCCTGAATCTCATTCAGCTGCTTCAATGCATCCAGAGAGCGTCGTCGAACATTGCGATTCATACCGGCCGGGTCTGAGACATACAGAACCGGATCGCCTTTGGATCGGCACTGAACTCCCTGAAAGACTGATGGAAGGAAGCCGCTGCCAAATGAGTTGGCTCCACCGTTCGGCTGAACTCCGCTGCTGATCAACACGACGAAGCCGGGAAGGTCCTGATTTTCGGTGCCCAGGCCATAAGTCGTCCATGCGCCCATGGAAGGACGGCCAGATCGTGGTGACCCGGTGTAAAGCAGAAGCTCAGCCGGAGCGTGGTTAAACTGATCTGTGTTCATCGAATGAATGAAACAGATATCATCGGCGACGCGATGCAGATTCGGAACCGCATCGGAGAGCCAACTGCCTCCCTGGCCATGCTGAGTAAACTTCCGCGGCGTTCCCAGGAGTTTTGGTACTCCGGACGTGAACGCAAAGGTTCGCCCCTTCAGAAACTCATCGGGGCAGTTTTCTCCGGTCCGTTTCACCAGCTCCGGCTTGTAGTCGTAAATGTCAAGATTCGGAGGCGACCCGGTCAGGTGCAGGTAGATAACTCGCTTGGCCCGCGCATCGAAGTGCGGCTTACGCATCTCCAGCGGGACCGACGGATTGATTGGAATGTCAGCCTGCGCGGTACCGCCGGACAGAGAGGAAAGTGCGATCGCTCCCAGACCAACTCCGGATGTCGACAGGAAGTGACGGCGAGTTTGAAACTGCAGAGATGACAGGTCAGGAGACATGAGCAGATCTCTCTCAATTCAACCAAAAGGCGGGGCAAAATAGCCGAGGCGGGATGTTGACAATCTCTGAATGATACCGGGACGAGAGTGGCTCTGTCAAAAGCTTTGCCTGAAGCCGGTTGAATCGCCAGCACTGGCATTCGAGTATTCGGGCTGCGCGGGGGAGATCAGATTTTTCTCTGCCCCTTTAATGTCAGCAGGACACGTTCAATCTGCCAGCTATCGTCCTGTTCGCCAGTCATATCTCCAGATTTTAGTTCTGAATCGATGTCGCTGACCTGAATCTGCAAAAAGAGCTGGCCTTGCAGGCAGGTGCTTTGAATCAGTTCGCCCGGGATAGAGATTGATTGCATTCCCAGAGGGCTTTTCAGGTCAGCAATCGTTTGCATGTTGCCGCGATCGCCGGAAAGAATCTTTACGATTCGCGAGCCGGCTCGGATCAGAAGTTTCAGTTCTCCGGATTCGGGGACAAAAGGCCGACAGGCTTCAGGGATGTGAAACTCGAGCATTGTCTTCGACGCAGATTCCTGCGGCTGCCATATTCGTCGCAAGTTGACATAAGAGCTGCCGACTCCACCGTCGTCATTGACCACTGATCGATACGTCAGCAATTGGGGAGGAATCAGAAACGGTTTTCCCGCTTCAGGGGGATACAGCTCCAGCGGATGCACAATCAGGACCGCGCGTTTTCGGCGAATATCATCGCCTTCAAAATTGAGTACCTGCGAGTCAGACTTGTCCCAGAACAATACAGAAGGTTCTGACGGAAAAGCGGCATGCTGAACGTCCTGCGTTGAATGGAAAACTGAGTTCAGCAAGGCCGTCCGATATCGCTCATCATCACTCAACAGAGACGACCGAAAATACTGCCCCGAGAGAAGAGAATTGTCCGGAGTACCTTGCAGCAGTCCGGAATCATCCAGATCGAGCGCAAGGTTTTCGCGATTCATCCCCGCCAGAATGGGGTCGCCAGGGGTCATGCCATCCTGTGCCGGCAGTGTTCCGGTGAGTCCTGATTCATCCAGAGTGGCTCGAACGCGCCAGGGCTTTCCGAGTCGACGAGCAGAACTCAGAGGATAGGTTCTAAGTCCGGCAGGCTGCAGGAACTTTCCCCACGAGACATCTCCGGGGCCATGCCACGTCATGCGGCGATAATCTGAATTGGTGCTGTCTTTCAGAGCGTCAAGCCGTGTGCCATTCACCGCTGCTACGCCCAGATCGCGCGGCGAGGGAACGAACACCGAAGCAAAACCGTCGGCCGGCAAATCGGTAAATCCCTGAGAAGAGTTTATCACGACCGACTCGATCACGGTGGCCGGCGCGACATTGCGAATCTGAAATCCGACAATCGCTGCGGGCAGAGCGGCCACGATGGCGAGGGCAGGCATGGCGACGATCAGTCTTTCTCCGGAATCACGCTTCAGCAGAAGTAATCCGACGATCAGCATCGCCACCGGAAAAATCGCCAGCAGCAGGACCGCGATATTGCGGGAGGGAATTCGATATCCAATCATGGCGGCGGCCTGATCTGACGCAATCTTTTCGTCAATAATCGGGGTCGGCCGTTTCGTAAACATCACTTCCTGCATGCGGCGGCTGGAGGCAATCAAGGCATGAAAGGGACGAGAGGTGTCCTGGTAGTTTGCCGCGTCCAGGAACACCTTCGCTGAAATTGTGGTCACCAGCACTGAGCCGCGGCCCAGGCTTTTTGCCATCGCGACAGGCCAGCCGTCAACGGTCCAGATCTTTTCGCATTGCTCCGGAACGACTCGAAGGTAACGAACAGGCTCGGGATACTCGCGAGCCACCGAACGCACTTGGTACTGCGATTGAGGATACTCCGGGTTGATCTCCAGAGTCAGTGCATTGGTTGTTGTCTCACCCACAACGGTTATCGGCAGACTATCGCCCAAAAGAGCTTCGACCACATCAGGACCGGTCAGATCGGCAGCAATTAAAAGCCGGCCTCCTCGCAACATCCAGGCACGCAGCGCTTCACAGGCTTGTGGAAAGCTAAGCAACTCCGGATTCGTCACGGCGATCTGATCCAATGCGTCGAGACATTCCGGATTCGCCGTGAGCTCGGCGGAATTGATCGACGTGACGCCTTTATTGGCCATAGCGGCGTATCTCATGACGGCCATGAGATCGTAGACCGGAGTCTCCGCCTCGCGATTTGATCCGATCTCGCCGATCAGCCCGGATAATGGCAACAGATCAATTTGAGTCATTCCGTGGAATGACGGGATCTCGGCACTGTGCGCTTCGCGACGGATCACTCCGTCATCCTGTCCGTCCGGAAAAAACAGATACTGAAATTCGACGCCGCCGGAAGACTTCGCTTCTCGAACATAAACCGGCCAACTGGATTCGAAAGAAACTTTCGCCGGAAGTGTCAGCTCTCGTGCGAACTGCAGTCCATCGGAACCCGCCGGAGTCACAACCGTCAATGAGGTTGCCGGATGATCTTTGGAATTCCCAATCAGCCCTTTCACCATGCCCCAGTGATCGGGTCTGAATCTGCCGATTCCAGCCTGACGCATCTGAACATTGGGAGCATCGCCGGAATCAATGTCAGTTGTGTCCGACATTTTCGCCTCGTCTGCGTTCAGAACGGTGCTGAATGATGCCACCGAAACAGCAAGCAGGGCCGGAAGAATAATGATGAGGCAACGGAGCAATCGAACGCTGTGATCAGTTGTTCTGCCAGAGCGAGCAGGTTCGTGTATGAAGATCTTGTTCACAAATGCCTCTCAGAATCCGGAGAAACGCCTGCTCGATCGACGGGTGCCTGACCTCTGTCTTCTTTTGCCAAAGAGGCAGACTATTGCAGTCTGACGAAACGGCAATCCAATCTCAATTCACATCGCGGTTCGTTCGCTGAGCGGATGCTGGTGTGGCTTGCTGCAGGTCCTCTTTGCCGAGACCTGTCAGTGACCTTGAATAAGCGTTCCCGGTGCAATTCATGCCCGTCGCGGCCATCGGCCTGAAGCTGGAGATATGCCAGTTGAGCAGGGGTTTGGTCCTGTTTTTTGTAAAGCCATCGACGCTGGTGACGCAACAAAGCTGGCTCCTGCGGCGAGGCGAAAAGCGAGAAAAACCGTTGTCTTTTGAAGTCGATTGCCTCTGGGATTTCGTTTTCTCATCGAAAAAATCCTGAACGGAGATCTTGAAAGTGCAGCTCCGTCTGATAGAGTGTTGCGACTGAGTCTCAATTTCACTCTGGCAAATGCCGAAAGACAGTGAAGTTGAGCGGCAGTCAAAAAGACTGCTGCAATGCAGGCAATTTCAGGTGGTTTTCTTCTGCTGAGGCCTACGCCAGCCAGTGACATGGTCAGGTAGCCAGCCAAGCCCGGCACAGAAGTTCTATGCGGTAAGTGGCCGTGTAGTGTTTTTGTGTTCAATGGCGAAAGGTTGTTCTATGCCCCTCTCCCCAAAATCACGAGTCCGTTCTCGCGGATTTACGCTGATTGAGCTTCTGGTAGTGATTGCAATCATTGCGATTCTGATCGCGTTGCTGCTGCCGGCGGTGCAGGCTGCTCGGGAAGCCGCCAGAAGAACCCAGTGCAGGAACAACTTGAAGCAACTTGGGCTGGCGCTGCACAATTATCTGGGGACGTATAACTGTTTTCCGCCCGCGACAATTGTTGATGGGGCTCGGATTACTCAACCGTGGTCTGGTCAGGCGATGCTGCTGCCTTATGTCGAAGGCGGCAATGAGTATTCGCTGATTAATTTTTCGCTGGGTTATCATGACGGCGTGAACAAGGCGGCCTTTCCGCCAAACGGGATTGCCAGCAAGCGTATCTCGGTGCTCCTGTGCCCCAGCGATATCAACGACAAGGCCCGCGTCAATACAACGACCGGACTCGTTGAGCACTATCCGCTGACTTATGCACTCAGTGCAGGCCAGTATCAGGTTTATAATCCCAACAACCGGCAGGATGGTGGTGCTGCTTTCGCGCCGAATGGTCGGCTGGCTGATCGGGACTATACCGATGGGCTCAGCAATACCGTCGGCATGGCCGAAGTGAAGGCGTATCAGCCGCGGTTTCATGATGCAACTCTGCCTGCGACTGCTCCAACTGCACCCGCAGCCGTGGCGGGCAGTATTTCCGGCGGTGCTTTTGCAAGTACGGGGCATACGGAATGGGTTTGCGGACGAGCAATCCATAACGGGTTCACAACTGTCTTTGGCCCGAACACCGTGGTGCCTTACTCCACTGGCGGCGTCAACTACGATATTGATGTGTGCAGCAGCCGCGAAGGGGCCAGTGCAACCATCGTTACCTATGGCATTATCACAACTCGCAGCTATCACACTGGAATCGTCAATACGCTGCTGATGGATGGCTCGTGCCGCTCGATCAGTAACAACATTGACCTGAACACCTGGCGTAACCTGGGGGCTCGTTCAGACGGCAGTGTGGTTGGTGAGTTTTAAGCGATTGAATCGATCCGGATTTTCTCAGAAAGCACGGTTTTTCGGAGCACCTTAGCCAATGTCCAAGACGCTTTGCGAAATGAAGAAGCAGCTCAAGTCAGACTTTGGGCTCTATAAGCAACTCGTGTGCAACGCCACCCATGTCTGCACAAAGTGCGGGCGAGCGGCCAACGATAAAAAGCTGCTTTGCAAGCCGGAGCGTCTGAAAGATTAGGTTGTTCCCGATCCCTCGCAGTTGCGTGGTGGATCTGTAAACTTCTCGAACGCTGATGCAGCATCCTGAGTTCCTGCACCAATGGGACCACGGATGCTGTGTTCGTTTCCAGAGAGCTTCGGCCGTAATGCTTTGTCGACGCGAACCTGGAACTCTCCTGCCATCAGAGTTGAAGACTGTTCGAGAAGGAATGTCATGATCCTCACTTCCACGCGTTTGTTGTTCCTGCTGTTGCTCAGCATTTCGTTATCCGGCGTTTCAGAACGATCGATCCTTCGTGCTGATGATGCCACCAGTTTCGAATTGCCCGCCACTGATGACGGTGTTCCCGGGGCCGGTCCGATTCGCCGCTACGATTGGTTCAAAGGTTTGTGGAAAGAACGTCGCGCGGCGTGGGCGAAAACAGTTGAGCAGGATCAGAAGGCCGTCGTGTTTCTGGGGGATTCGATTACCCAGGGCTGGGGTGATGATTTTCAGGGGCTGTTCCAGGGAATGAAGGCCGCCAATCGCGGGATCAGTGGCGATACGACGCGTGGCATGCTGCTGCGACTGAAGCAGGACGTGCTGGCTCTTAACCCATCCGCTGTTGTGATGCTGATGGGGACCAATGACCTGGAAGAGCAGGCCGAACCGCAAATCATTGCTGACAACGTCAAACTGATTGTGGACGAATTGAAGAAGCACAATCCGGAGTTGCCGATTGTGCTTTGTCAGGTTTTCCCAAGCTCTGCTACTAAGAAGCGTCCGGCTGACAAGATTCGTGAAATCAACAAGCTGACCGCGATGAAGGTGAAAGGTGATCCGCAGATTACCGTGCTCGATACCTGGACACTGTTCGCCAATGAGCAGGGAGATGCCAAGGCCGAAGAAATGCCGGATCTGCTGCATCTCAATGAAATTGGCTACAAGAAATGGGCGGCCGCATTGACGCCGATTCTTGCGACTCTGGGATTCCTGGAAACTGAACCCGATAGCTTTACGCCAGAAGAGGGATTCGAAAGTCTTTTCAACGGCAAGGATCTGACTGGTTGGGGGCATGACGGCAAAACCGTGACTCCTGACGGTCGCTATGTCGCGAAGAACGGCCGCTTTATTGTGACAACTCCAGCGGAAGGCAGTCGAGTTCAGCAGCTTTATACAACTCGGGAGTTCCCCGGTAACTTCACGCTGAAGCTGGAATTTCGAGCAACCCCGAATGCGGACAGCGGAGTGTTTATTCGTAAGCCGCAGTTGCAATGTCGCGACTATCCGCTGGCTGGGCCTTACAAGATGCTCAAAAACTATAAGGCTGGTGACTGGAACGAGCTGGTCGTTGTTGTAAAGGATGGCATTGCTCACTGCGCATGCAATGGCGAAGTGATTGAGGAAGCTCTGAAGGTTCCGGAGACTGGTCCGATCGGACTTGAAGGCGACCGAGGACAAATGGAGTACCGTCGCATTCGCATCTCAATGCAACCGACGAAGTAGTTTCTTACCATTTCGACGGTCCGTGATACCGTTTGTTGACGCCACTCTGCTTGTCGGAGTGGTGAAGCGTTTGGCAACCAGAATAAACGAATGAGTTGCACCCAATTCCCTGAAACGACTGCCGCAGGCAGTCGTTTCAGGGAATTGGCGAATGAAGTTTCTGGTCGCCAAACCATCTCACCTTCGGCACGAGGCCGAAGGGGTCGATAGTGGACGATCGAATCATCATCATATGATCGAACACAACGAGAGTTCAGCGATCTGGCTGAACTCTTTTTTTGTGCAATGAGATTTGTTTGCAGTGCATCGGCAGTGAAGACATCACTTTTCACTCACGTGAAATTCTGTGGAATTGCCAGGACTGATGTTGAAACTCAACTCCTGCTCGCTATTGTATTGAGACTGAATCTCAGTTTCATTTTGCGACGGGTCGTCGCCTTGTTCTGAGGTTCAAAGAAATATGCTGAGGCCGCAGCCAGCCAAAGACATGGTCAGGTAGCCAGCCACGCTCAGCACAAGCTTGTCCGATCGACATGGTGTCGTTCGGGTTCACCTTGTGTCGTTTGTGTGGAGGAATGGCTCGATGTTACAGAGCGTCTTGTTGCCAGGTGTTTGGCCCCGTCGTCGGGGGTTTACTCTGATTGAGTTGCTTGTTGTGATCGCAATCATCGCGATTCTGGTTTCGGTGCTTCTGCCTGCCGTGCAGCAGGCTCGCGAAGCCGCGCGAAGGATTCAGTGCCGTAATAATCTCAGGCAGATCGCGCTGGCGATCCACAACTATCACGACGTCTTCAATCTGTTCCCTTCAACGGAAGTCGGTGGAACGGGCACATTGGCAAAGGCCAGTGCCTTCGTGGCGATCCTGCCCTACCTTGAACAGTCCGGAGTGTTCACGCTTTACAATCCTTCACTGGGAAACAGCGATCCAATCAATATGGCGGCTGTGCGGCAGGTGATCCCGGCTTACCTGTGTCCCTCCTCGCCGCTGCGACGACAGATACCGATTTCGGCCTGCGACGCCAACGATCGGGCACCGGGGACCTATGCGGTCAGTACCGGCAGTGGCGATCCGTGGGGTTCGCTCGCAACCGGCAATGCGCACAATGGCGCGATTGTCGGACCGGGATCCGGAAAGACTCAGATGCGCGACATCACTGACGGCACGTCGAACACGCTGATGGTTGGCGAGGCGGCATGGAATCTTCCGGATTATCTTTTTACGTCCGGTCCCTGTGCCGGGCAGGTTCGCTGGGGCTTCAGTTATTGGTCTTCACCTTATCCTCTTGCGACTGGTTTCACGACGATGGCTCCATTCAACCCGAAGCGGGGCGGAGCGGCAGTGCTGTCGAGATTCCGCAGTGAGCACATCGGGGGAGCACAGTTTGCTCTCTCCGATGGTTCCGTCAAATTCGTCAGCGAGAACATCAGCCAAATGATTCTCGATGCCGCCGGGACACGGGCTGGCGGGGAGGTGTTGAATGAATTCTGATCGCCCTGGTTGCCGTAGAATGTCCGGGAGATCAGGTTTTCTGCTCGCGCTGGGTCTGATCGTAGTTCTGAATTCCGGATGCGGATCAGACAATCAGCTCAACAGAAAAGCAGTCTCGGGGTATGTGAATATTGATGGAACGCCATTGCCGCATGGTGTCATTCGTCTTGTGCCACAAGCCACGACTGGCGGCCCTGGAGTGATGGCTGAAATTGTCGCAGGAAAGTTCAGACTTGATGAAGAGCTTGGCCCGGTACCAGGACTTCATCGTGTTGAGATTGAAGCGACGCAGCATCTAAGCTTTGAAATTGACAACGAAGTCGCCTTCGCGGCTGCGATTATCGAAACAGGGCGATCTCCTCTGGCTCGTAATCCGGTGCCCGCCATCTACAACAGGAAGTCCACGCTCACCGCGAACGTGGCTGATACTCATGATCAGGTTTTTCGATTTGACTTGAAGTCCAAACCATAATCAGGCGTCGTGTTCCCGGATGTCAAATTGTTCAACGAGTCGGCCTCCGGGAATCTCATCACCAAGATGATTCGTTTCGTCGGCCGCATGACTCTCCAGAACATCAGAACCCTTGAAGGTATCGATATGAGAAAGATTTTTCAGACACTTGTGCTGGCGTTGGGGCTGTCAATCAGTTCCACCGCAAACGCTCACTTCGTGTGGGTCGTAAAAGCTGGCGATAAAGTCCAGCTTCATTTCAGTGAGTCGGCCGAATCCTCGGAGCCTGAACTGCTGAAGAACATTGCCTCCGCAAAAGTCTGGGCGCAGGTTGCGGGCGATCAGGGCGACTCGAAGGCGGTCGAGGTGCCGTTAACATTAACGACCGACTCATTGAGTGGTGATGTCGACGCGAAGGCCACTTCGGTTGTTGTGTCGCATGACTACGGTGTGGTCAGTAAAGGCGAAGCAACGTTTTTGCTGAAGTATCT
>JBIIIF010000410.1:0-4440 GCA_044235005.1 Planctomycetaceae bacterium
CCTCAGGGACCGCGGCTTTGGCAGCCAGATTCACGTCGCTGACGCTGGATTCATTTATCAGATCGATATCATCGAATAGTTGGACCTCATCCACAATGGCTTCCGCCGGCGGTTCTTCCACCACGTCCACCACATCTTCTACAGCATCGGAGAACCAGTCGATTTCAGATGATACCTCGTCAGCACCAGCATCAGATACTGCAGCGGCGTCCTGAACAGCAGCAACCGGCTCAATGACCTGCTGAGGCTCGTCGACTTCAATGCCCAGCATGGCGAAAAAATCGGAGGGTTCTTCGAGCACTTCAACTGCAGCTTCGTCATCCAGAACCTGAGCGACCTCGACGGGCTCTTCGATCACTTCAACCATTTTGGCTTCGACAATTTCTTCCGCGAGTAACTCAGGTTCTTCAAGCACTTCCGAGAATAGGTTGCCAGGCAGGTCAGCCTCTTCAAAATCTGCGGTGAGTGCATTGGCCGGAGTCTCATCATGCAGCAGTTCAACGGCCTCCACCGGCACTTCATCAAGAACTTCAACAGGCTCGTCTTCAAGTACCTCAATGGCTTCTACGGCTTCTTCTGCAACGACTGCTTTGACCACTTCGTCAGCAAAAATGTCGTCATCATCGAGAACTTCAACCACGTCTTCGACGACATCGTCAACAGCTCCAGCGGCGGCGGAGCCGGAGACAACTTCAGGAGGTGCGAGGGCGTCGCTTTGTTGTCCACCAAAGAAGGACAGATCATCCGGTGAAGCATCTGTCAACCACGATGACTCAGATGCCGATGACTGCGAATCGTCATTGTCAATACTGTCCAACACGCTTTCCACAAGGGGCGACGCGTTGACTGGTTCTGCTTTGGCAATGCTTTCGGCGATCGGAGCAACAACAGCCGCGCTGATCGCTGCCGCGGTGGCTTTGGTTACTTCAGGGGTTGCGGCGTCCGAAATCTCAGCTCGACCCGGGGAAGAAGGCGGTGTCGACGATGTTCGCTTCGCAACGGTTTCGCTCGCATGATCCTTCCTGATCCGAGCTGTTTCTTCATGCGGCTCGGCGGACGCACCCGCCTGTTCGACAGAATACTGGAGAGGCGATTTGCTCTTGAATTCTTCAGCGATAATCGCGGCGGCAGAACTAACGATTGTGGACGACTCAGAGGCACCGCTGGTTGACTTGGTGCTTTTACGCGAACGCTCCCCTTCGCTCTTTGTCGTGGATCCGGAATCTTCCTTGAGATGCACGATAAAGTTGACGGGGCCCAACGTGAGAATCGAACCCGTCTTCAGTTCAACTCGCTCCCCGGGCTTTATTCGTTTGTTGTCAACATAGGTGCCGTTGCTGCTGTCAAGATCCGTTACAGAGACGCCATCGCGTCCGACTCGCAGAAAGCAATGCCGACGGCTCATCTGTGGGGCAGAGAGACGTAAATTGCAGTCGGATCCTCGTCCGATCACGATATCATGGCGTACGGTGACTCTGCGGACATTGGCCAATTGCTCCTGCAGCTCCAGGACAACCTTCATGGATTTCGTTCCGTTGGCGACGATGAAGTGGGAATCCAAACACGACGGACACGAACAGTCACTCGGAGAAGACGTCAGGTTCATCACCGGTTTCTGCTCAGGTTGGCGGAAAAGATATCGCGCCTTTGCGTCAATTACTCGCGATTTAACTCAACTTTGCCATCAGATCGCGCCAATTCTGCTCGCCAACCCGCCAAAAATGAACTGACGGAGAATCCCGCCTTCAACTTAAGGAGGTCGATCTACAACCGGACCGGGTGGAAGAAGTCGGATGACGTTTTTTCGAGCCCTTGAAGCCACATTCGCGGATCGTCGGGGTCAGATTCTTGTTCAGTTCAGCACACAGGCTTCCAGATTCCGGTGACTTTCTCCCGGCCATTCCTCACGCTCTGTTCAGGGAAACGGTTGCCGATTCTCGGCTCAGGCTGTGGGAGGGAGCCGCTCATCCGCAATCCTTACGGCGGAAGGAAAGCAATGCTGCAATTTCCGTGTTTCTCGCATTTTGCTGTGGTTTGCGGGACGTCAGAGGCTGCGATAACCTGCACAATCCAACACTGCGGCTGGACGTCGTGAAAGGTGTTCACTCAGGAAGAGTCGGCACTTCCCCGCTGGCGGGCACGCTGTGAATTGATTTTGGGACGCAAAGGAAAGCAGAAGGCAGGAATTACCATCGAATGAGTGAACCGTCAGATAATTCTCCACCAAATCCTCCCGCTCAGAAGCCGTCCGGTTCATCAGGTGGGGAGCCACGTCGATCGAACTTTGGCTCGATGACGATGATCCTGGTTCTGATCGCCGTCTCGATTGCTTTCTTCTCTTACAGCACATCCCCGTCGAACTACGGGACAACAATTCCGTACTCTTTCTTCTTTGAACATCTGAAAAGTGGCAAGGTTAAGTCGGTCACCGTGCATGGTGAAATCCTGACCGGCGACTGGGAAAAAATCCCCGAAGACAAACCACCGGGGCTAACGGGCACGCTGGCGGCTAAGTTTAACACCGTTCTTCCTCCAATGCTGATGCATAATCAGCAACTGAACAACGAACTGACGCGCCAGGGAGTGCTCTACAACAACGTTCCGACTTCAGTCTCGACCGGGACGGAAATGCTGTTGTGGATCCTGATGCCAGTCGGTCTCATCCTGATCATGTGGACAATGATGCGACGTTCCTCCGACCCGTTCAGCAGCGGCGGCATGATGGGGGGATTCGTTCGCAGTCAGGCTCGGCGATTCGAAAAGAGCGAACATTCGACGACATTTAATGAAGTCGCCGGGCTGAAGTCCGCTAAGCAGGATTTGCAGGAAGTTGTCGAGTTTCTGAAGACGCCCAGGCGATTCACTCGACTTGGCGCCAAGATTCCGAAGGGCGTACTGCTCGTTGGTCCTCCAGGGACCGGTAAAACGTTGCTGGCCCGAGCGACCGCCGGGGAAGCCGGGGTTCCGTTTTTCTCCATCAACGGCTCCGAGTTCATTCAGATGTTCGTGGGTGTCGGGGCAACTCGTGTTCGCGATCTGTTCAAGACAGCTCGTGAATCTTCACCCTGCATTATCTTCATCGACGAAATTGACGCGGTTGGTCGAGTTCGCGGGGCTGGTGTGGGCGGTGGCCATGATGAGCGTGAGCAGACTCTGAATCAAATTCTCAGCGAAATGGACGGCTTTCAGCAGGGCGATACTGTGATCGTGCTGGCCGCAACGAACCGCTCCGATGTGCTTGACCCTGCCCTGCTGCGTCCGGGGCGTTTTGACCGCCATGTGACGGTCGATTTGCCCGCGAAAGAAGGACGACTCGGAATTCTGAAGGTTCATACTCGCAAAGTGCCAATGGCTGATGATGTGAATCTGGAGAGCATTGCGAAGACGACCATGGGCTTCAGCGGTGCAGAACTTGAAAAGCTGGTGAACGAGGCTGCTCTGAAAGCCGCACGCGAGGAAAAACGCGCTGTTGAAATGAGCGATTTCCGCTATGCATATGACATCGTCACGATGGGCGTTCCGCGTGATGAAATCATGGACAAGAAAGAGAAAACTCTCACCGCATGGCACGAAGCCGGACATGCTGTGCTGGCTTGGGCTCAGGAAGGCATGGATCCGGTTCACAAGGTCTCCATCGTGCCTCGTGGCCGGACTCTTGGTGTTACTCAGTTGATGCCCGAGAGTGAAATTAACAACCTCGGTGAGCGTATCCTGAAGGCCCGCATCGTGATGACGATGGGTGGTCGCGCCGCCGAGAAAATGAAGTTCAATGAATACTCGGCCGGAGCTCAGGGCGACATCAGTCAGGCGACTCAGATCGCGCGACGCATGGTCGCAAGCTGGGGTATGTCGGAAGTCATCGGGCCGGTTGCATTTCGGCAGTCGGAAGAACATCCGTTTCTCGGCAAGGAAATGCATACCTACCGGGAATTCAGCGAAGAGACGACTCGCCAGATCGATATGGAAGTTCAGCGAATTATTAAGGAAGCGGAACTGTCTGCAATCAAATTGCTGACTCAGTATCGTGACAAGCTGGAAGCACTGGTCGATGCTCTCCTGGAGTCGGAAGATCTGGAACGCGAAGCCGTCGAAAAGATCCTGGGAGAACGTCCGGTCGCAGCCAAAGAATAGCTGGATTCGATTCGTAGTTTCCTTCTCTGTCGCCCTCAGTGGGTTGCCCCGCCCGGACAAGCTGACGGAAGCAAGTCATTAATCTCTCAGCGCGATCATCAAGAGCTTAGGCAGCGGCAAAGAAATAAGAGACCAGCCTGGCGAGCGGCCCGGTGTGAACCGGCCGGTAGAACGGCATACGGGTCGGCTGACGCCAACAGCTCGCCATGAGCTGGTGGGTACGTTATTTGTTCGCTGGGGCCTTAGTCAGCGGCAAAGAAATAAGAGACCAGCTTGGCGAGCGGCCCGGTGTGAACCGGCCGGTAGAAC
>JBIIIF010000173.1:0-15343 GCA_044235005.1 Planctomycetaceae bacterium
ATTCAACTGTGCTCGCTGCCACGACCATATGTTCGATCCATTGGCTCAGACGGAGTATTACAGTCTCCGAGCAATCTTTGAACCTCATGACGTACGCACGGATCGAGTACCTGGCCAGAGCGACATTTCGAGAGACGGGCTTGTGCGAGCTTACGACGCAAACACCGCTGCGCAGACGCTGCTATTTGTCCGAGGTGATGAGAAGAATCCTCTGAAAGGCAAGCCTTTGGCTCCACTCGTTCCCGCCGTCTTTGGCAACAAGGAGCTTCCGATTGAACCGGTCAGTCTTCCGGCCAGTTCTTACTACCCCGGACTCCAGCCCTTCGTGATTGAAGAAGCACGGCAAAACGCCGAAGCAGAACGAAAGCTGGCCGATGATTCCCTGGCTGCAGCAAAAGTCGCCATTGAAAAAGCTCAATCAGCGATCGCGGAATTCAAGAGTCGACCTCATCAGCCTGCAGAGCCAGCAACGCTCCTGACAGATGATTTCTCCAAAGCACGCCCGGAGCTCTGGGAAGCTGGCACCGGCAACTGGCAATATCAGGACGGATGCCTGAAGCAGCTTGATGCAGCCGACACAATGTGCAGCATGAAGGGTCGGCAGGTCGTTTCCGGTGACTTTACAGTACGCATGAAATTCCGAATCACGGGCGGTGACGTCTACAAATCTGCAGGTGTCGCGTTTGACGTTGTTGATGACCAGAACCTGACGTTCATTTATGTCAGCTCGGGGGGCGGGAAGTTGCAGATTGCGCATCGAGTCAACGGAGCCGATCAGTATCCAGCGAATGGTTCAAAGCCCATGACGGTTGAGCTGAATCGTGATCACGAGATGACGGTGAAAGTTCGCGGAGCACAGGTCGAGATCTCTCTGAACGGCGAGTCACAACTCATGTACTCATTGCCGAATCCTCGTCCGGCTCAGGGACGAGTCAATGTCTGGACCTATGACGCAACGGCTGATTTCACAGCGATTGAAGTGAAAGATGCGGCTGAAATCAGCGAAGCGACGTTGATGGTAAATCTGAAGGCAGCAGAATCTGTCCTCCAAATGGCTGGAAAGAAGCAGGCGATTGCTCAGGCTTTGTTGGAATTCACGAACGCTCGAATTGCGGCCGACGCTGCTAATTATGCGACACCGCCAGCGGACAATGCGAAAGAGCTGTCGTTAGCCGCCGGCAAGGCGGAGAAGACTTGGATGCTGCAACAGGAAGAACTCAAACTGCTCACGGCCGAGCAATCAATGGCGGCCGCGAAGGCTGCCCTTCCAGGTGGAGGCATGCCGGCCGATGAGAAGAAGACAAAGGCAGTAACCGACGCCGAGGCAGCCGTGACGGCAGCAAAGACGGCCGTTGAAACGGCTGCAAAAGCTGTGGCAGAACCGTTCGAAGCCTACTCGCGGTTTACTCCGGTTTATCCATCGTCAAGCTCCGGACGGCGTCTCGCGTTTGCTCGCTGGATCGTCAGTCCCGACAACCCGTTAACTGCTCGCGTCGCCGTCAATCACCTGTGGTTGCGACATTTTCATCAGCCGTTGGTGCCGACAGTGTTTGATTTCGGAATGAACGGAAAGCCTGCGTCTCATCCGGAGTTGCTCGACTGGCTGGCCATTGAGTTGATGGAAAGCGGCTGGAAGATGAAGTCGCTGCATCGACTGATCGTGACAAGTCGAACATACCGACTGGCTTCATCAGCTGCTGCGACTTCGTCAGATGTCGCAACGGCCACTGCAAACTCAAAGATCGATCCGGAAAACCGTGCTCTGTGGCGTCAGAACAGCCATCGCATGGAAGCTGAGATTATTCGCGACGCAACCTTTTACGTGGCGGGTCAGCTCGACACGACAATGTATGGAGCTGATCTCGATCCGGCGGCCGGCCTGACGCTGGCTCGTCGCAGTGTTTATTTTCGCACGTCGAAAGAGAAGAAGATGACATTCCTCTCCACGTTCGACAGCGCGAATCCGGTGGAGTGTTATCAGCGAGCGGATAGCATCTCACCGCAGCAATCACTGGCGATGAGCAATAGTCCGCTGACGCTGGCTCAAAGTCGAATCCTGGCCGGGAAGTTGAGCGAACAGGTCCCTGCTGATTCATCAGAGGAGACAGCTGCTTCGTTTATTGGACTTGCCTTCCGCCACGTGCTGCTTCGAAAGCCTACAGCGGAAGAGCGTGCGGAGTGTCTGACTTTTCTGAAGCAACAATCAGAAAGACTGGCAGCCGGTTCAGCTCTGACCAACTTCTCGGGAGGCACTGCGAATCCAGTGAAACCTTCAGCCGATGCACTGCGACGCGCGAGAGAAAATCTTGTGCATGTGCTGATGAACCATAATGACTTTGTGACGGTACGGTGATCCTGATCAGCGTGACATCACCAGTTGGTTCTGACGGCTGAAGCGTCGGCAAGCGAGGTCGATGATTCTTTCGGACGTTTTGCCGTCGCCATAAGGATTGACGTCGACCTGCATCGCTTCGTAGGCATCGCGGTTCGTCAGCAGTTCGCAGACTTCTCGGACAATACGAACGGGATCCGTGCCGACGAGCCTTGTCGCTCCAGCAGCCAGTGCTTCCGGCCGTTCGGTCGAATCGCGAGTTACAAGCACAGGCTTTCGCAACGAAGGAGCCTCTTCCTGCACGCCGCCGGAGTCGCTTAAAATCAGAGTGGCCTGATCCATAAGCCAGATAAATTCCGGATAGTCGGCTGGAGGTATCAGATGCACATTCTTGCGTCCGGCCAGGATCTCATGCACCGGACCGCGAATGTTCGGATTCATGTGCACGGGGTACACATACTGAATCTTTGGAAACATGTCGGCCAATTGTCCGATCGCGGAGCAAAGGTTGCGAATTCCTTCGCCATGGTTTTCTCGTCGATGAGCCGTGATCAAAACCATTGGCCGTCCCGCAATGTCCGGATGCTTCTGGATCCATGTTGATGAGTTGGCTCGTTCCTGCTGTACCGTCAACTTCAGAGCGTCCAGCACGGTATTTCCTGTGACGACCACATCGCCCTGCGTATATCCTTCCCGCAGCAGATTGTCCCGAGCGGCCTCGGTTGGAGCGCAGTGCAATGCTGTTGTGAGTGAGCAGACTCGACGATTGAACTCTTCAGGAAACGGCGAATCAATACGGTCGGTTCTAAGGCCGGCTTCGACATGAATAAACGGGACGCGTGCATAAAAAGCCGACATGCTGGCACATAACGCAGTCGTCGTGTCCCCCTGACCGACTATGCAGTCCGGTTTCGTCTCTGAGATCACGCCCGTCAGCATCTGCAGGCATCGCGCTGTCAATTCTGACAGTGTCTGGTTCGGCTGCATCAAATTCAGATCATGGTCAACTCGCAGGCCGAAGTACTTCACAACCTGATCAAGCATCTCTCGATGTTGTCCGGTCAGGCAGACAATCGGAGTCACCCTGGGATTTCTCTGCGCTGCCAGCACCAGCGGGGCCATTTTGATGGCTTCCGGACGAGTTCCAAAAATGCAGAGCATGCGAAGTGACATGGTGATGGGTCCGGATAAAGGATTTCAAATTTGAAATTTCAGATTTGAAATGAAAGAGTCGCGGAAGGTAACGAAACATACACGGGGGGCTGACAACCTGCCGCTCGCCTTTGAGATCTCAAATTACGGGGTCTGTTGAAGCCATTGCTCAGCGGCCTGCGGATTAAATCGCAGCACGTCGATACGAAACTTCGGCAGATGTACGATGGATGATTTGACGGGGATCTGATTGACGGGCTCAAAGATGTCCGGATGATTCTTCACCAGATCTCGCAATTCCTGAGCGACCTCGATCGTCTGGAAGAACTGAGGATTCTCGAGCACCACGAATCTGGGGTTCGCTTCGATAAACTTGGCAACGATTTCTCGATCGTTCTCAACGTGCTTCTGAAAATCGGTCGATGGAACGCAGACGAAGTCGTACAGCAACTTGTCTCCTCGAATCACAGACCGTGATCGACTCGGATCCAGATGTCGCATGTGATAAGTGAAATTCCCGTCCCACCATCCATCAAAGAAGATGCGATCGCCGGTTGAGGTCTGTTCAAGAATCTGTTCGGCAGCCGAGCCATAGCCTTCTACTCGGTAAGTCGGAAGACTCATCGCCCCAAATGCTGTTGAAGCAAACAGAATGGCATAGGTGCCCACGGCGAGCGGCAGGGCGTCAGCCCTCCGTGTTGCTTCGGTGACTCTCGGAGCAATGACATTCCGACGTTCGCCGGAGAATGCCCCACGCACGAAACCAAGAATCGCTTCCAGTCCGAGAATGGCAAAAAACGCAACAGACGGCATCCAATAAATCGCATGCCGGGCCCGCAACTCGGCCAATGGCGAAAATGTGACGTACGTCGCCACCATCATGGCGATGAATGTGGAGTTCTCCAGTCGCTGATTTCGTCGCAGTGAAAGGACGAATCCCAGCACAAAGAGAACTGTGGCAGGCCAACCGGATTGTTCTACAAGTGCGACCGGGTAATACCACAGATTTTTTGAGGCGAGAAAAGCGTTTGCCGTTCCATCTTCAGAACCACCGACCGATTCAGCAGCCTGTCGCACATGCAAATGGCCCATTTCCTTCGCGATCACCAGATAGACCGGACCAACGAGCACAATCGCAACGGCCGAGGCGATAAGGACATGTCGGCTCCAGAGCCTTCCCCAACCACCACGCAACAGGAACATCCCCAGATAAAAAGGGATGAGCACGGCCGCATCGAAGCGCGTCAATGCCGCGAGAGCTGCAGAGATTGCGGCAAAGTAAAGATGTCGACGGCGAGTGCCTCGTAACCAGAGGTCAAACTGGTCAACAGAGACCATGACCAGAGCGAGTGTCGGCATCTCCAGCATCACGTCACGACTATAGTCAAAGATTAACGGCGCGATGGAATAAAGGATCGTCACTGCGGAAGCGAGATCGTCGTCCAGAACTCGACGCGTCAGGCGATAGACGCACCAGCATGATACAATAAAGCTCAGCACGACAAGCCAGCGAGCGACCTCGGCTGACGTACCAAAGACCAGCATCGCGACACCACAAACACCATGAAACAACGGTGGCCAGACCAGAAGCCCGAGCGCCGGGTATTGTTCGTAATAGCGTTCCGCGTAGTCTTTGGGATTGCTCAACTGCCCCGTGGTAATCGTGTCGGTCAGGAGATCTCGAAAGAAAATCGAAGTCACAACATGGCGATTCGAGTCACCACCAAACACAGGCTCCACCGGCCGCGCGCAGGCAAGGTGTAACGCAACCGGCAAAGCGATAAGCAGGATCGCTCGACGAACGCGAATGGAGTGCGTTTCAGGTTGTGTTAATGCGGAGGTCATGTTCTTTTCGTTTTAGTTCCCCACCGGGTTTACCCCGGTGGTTTACAGGCTTTTGCACCACTTCAAATTGGTATGGAACATAGTGAAAAAAGTCGATTTCCATCGGGTTACACCCCAATGGTGTGCCCATTGTTTCGGGCTGTGTTTCGCAGCGTAGCTGCGGCAGCATTTAGCCCCAGGCTTCAGCCTGGGGTGGGAGGCGAAAACACGATTCATCAGCCGTGAAACGGCGACAGTGATGGTTCTTTCAACGATAGAAACACATTGCTGTCGCCGTTTCACGGCTTAAATTTCATTTTCAAACGTCTTCCCCAGGCTGAAGCCTGGGGCTACCTGCTGCCGCCTCTACGAGGCGAAAGAACGAAATTTGTCCCACTGAATCTCGATGCAACACCAGATTTTTGACACCTCAGGACAAGCTCCATTGTGGCAAGTAGAGCTTAAGTCCACGCAACCGGGGTAAGCCCGGCGGCGATTGTTTGAGAACTACTTCGGTGTTTGGACGGCCGAAGCCCTGTTACTCGCCGTGTTTTCATGTTTCGTATGTTTCTTCGCGATGGCGGCCGCATGGTCTTTCATCGGGCGGATGTCGTAGTACTGGCGCATCATTTCGAGCATCTGAGAGACCAGTTCAACCTTGGGTTCTGCAGGTCGCCCCATCGCCGGGAAGAATGCCAGATCCCTGTCATCATCGCAGCCCATAAAGTCGAGAGGATGCAGCAACAGCGACGGCGCAACGCCCGCCATGCGGCACATGGTCAAGGCCATCCGCCAGTAATTGATCGCCATGAAGCGAGAGAACTGCGCGAGATAAAGGATGTAGCTGGCGTGAATCGGCACTTTGAACAGTGGCATCGTGGTGACGGGAATCTCCGTCAACTGGCCTTCGGGGAAATCCCACGTGAATGGCCTCAGCGGTCGAAAACCTTCCTTAAATTTTCCGAAGAGTTGTTTCCGCTCAGCTCGCTGTTCTTTGGTCAGCTTTGTCGACATGAAGTAATACATGCGTGCGAGCGGACCCAGATAAGTTGGAAACGTGGAGCAATCGTATTTGTAACCACGACGAATCAGAATCTTCAGCAGCAAATCACAGAAGCTGAATCCGGGGCCTCGAAAGCCAATCGGACACTGCCCGGTGACTCGCTCAAGGTGCTCCTCTGTCTTCGCTAGTTCGCTGACCAGCTCCTGTTCCGAGTAAAGGTGCAGCCACGGCTCATGATTAAATGAGTGATTACCGATCTCATGCCCGGCGGCCGAGATCGAAGCGAGAGCTTCAAAATTTTCTTCGCGTACGGCATCCTGGCCGACGATGAAGACGGTCATTTTCAGGTCGCGATCGTGGAGAACCTTCAGGAATCTTGGCACGACAAGATCCAGATACGTCGGGTACTTGTCCCAACCTGCGTCGCCATGAGTTTTCATGTACGACCATTTGTTGTCGAGATCGAGTGAAAGGCTGGCGATCGGTTTCATAGTCGCAGAGTTTTCAGTTGACAGTGTTCAGTTTTCAGCAGAGGCGAGCGGCAGGGCGTCAGCCCTCCGTGTTATTTTCTTTTTGCAGTGGTTAACCACAGTGGTCAATCAAGTGGCTGAACTGATCGCGACTTCCCGAAGTGCTGAAGCCGTGCCAATTTCTGGAGCATCTTCCGTTCGAGCAGAGGCTCGCGATTTCGTCAGAATCTCAGGAAGCCTGGCCGCGAAGTCGTTCGCCAGCTTAATCGTTTCGTTAACGTTTAAGGTCCCGTTGACGATGTGAGCGGAGTTCAAAGAATACAGCCCCGGGACGGACGTCACTGTAGGCGGCAGACGATCGGAGTAGCCGAGCGTCGACAATGCGAACACATGCCGAACGCGAGAAACGCGGAATGCCTTCACATCGGCCAAAGACAGTGATGGATGCATCCTCTGCAACCCCGCAAGGAATTCGTGTTCGATTTCAGCATCCGACTTCTCGAACAGTTCATCGTTCGGAGTCACATATCTCGGCAGATAGACAAGGGCGTTGCCCTTGAGTTCCTGTTTGTCGACCAGCGAGGTCATCTCAATCACAGCGGTGAAAGGATATCCTGCATCCGTGATATTCGTGACATAGTAAGGCGAGAGACTCTTTTTCAGCAGCACCGAGGCGCACACAATTCCGTGGTAACGAACGCCATCGAACAGTTGTTTCTCGTTGGCATTCAACTCGGGACACAGACGACTCATCACTGGCGTCGGCAGTGTTGAGACGACCTGATCAAAGACTCGATCATGTTCCGCAAACTGGACCGTCAGGCGTCCATCAATAGTCGTACGCACACCACGAACTGCCGAGTTGCACTGGATCTCAACCCCCAGGGACTTGAGTTTCTTTGTGAACTGCTCAAGGATATTCGCGTAGCCGCCTCGGCAATAGCCGAACATTTCCTTTTTCAATCCGGTTCGGCGTGCCGCGTACATTCGTGCGATCGTGGCCCAGATGAAGGCAGCCGATGTTTCTCTCCAGCACTCGCCCAGTTTGCAGCGAAGCAGGGGCAGCCACATCTTTTCAAACGTTCGCCTGCCGGACAGTTTTGTCAGCCAGTCACCGACGGGAATACTTTCCAGCTTCTTCCAGTTGGTCACTCGGGCTGCATAAAAAACAGTGCCGCCCAGTCTCAGCTTATCGATGAAACGAAGAGGCGGAAACTTCAGGAATTCGAGAGTGTTTGACATCGAGTGCATTTGGTTGTCGGTGAAGAATCCGGTCTTCGTTTCGACCCACTGCATTTCGTCATCGAGTCCGATTTCACGCAGCACTTCCCGCGCGTGAAGATCGGACATGAGCGTTACATGATAATGACGGTCCCATGTACAGTCGCCGATCTTCCAGGCATCGGCCAGTCCGCCGAGATTCTGACGTCCTTCGATCAGTGTGACTTTATGTCCTTGCTGCGTCAGACGCAGCGCGAGAGTCATTCCGAGGATGCCACCGCCGAGGACTGCGAAATGTTGTGTCATGGTGAGAGTTTTCAGTGTTCAGTGTTCAGGTATCGCAGGTTGAACCACGCACGTCAGTCTTTGATGTTCATTTGAGTGCACACCGGGACCGCCTGTCGGCGGAAGTCCTGCCCGGCAGGCAGGACCTACTGCGCGGCAACGGCTGTCTCTATTTCTGTCACAACGTGATTGTTGATCGAGTAAGCTCGACCACACTGGCAGGTGGCTTCGACTGGCGTCGAGTTATCAGTATCGCCGAAGCGATGCACGGGTTCGCCGCAGCGGCAGACAACCCCGATGACTCGGGCAGGTGTTCCGATCGCGAGACAGAAATCCGGAACGGACTTCGTCACGATAGAACCCATCCCGATCATCGCCCAGCGGCCAATTTCCAGATTGCAGCCGACGATACAACCGGCTCCGATGGTCGCCCCCTCGCGAACCACCGTAGCCAGTGTATGCTCGTCCGGATCTGAGGAACGTAGTTCCTTGAGATCAGGTGTTGTCGCCCGTGGAAAGCGATCATTCGTAAAGATCGTTCCCGCACTGATCATCACACCGTCTTCAATCGTCACACCGTTACAGATATAGGCGTTCGAGTTAATCTTGACTCGATTGCCGATCTTCACGTCGTAAGCGATCGTTGACTTACCGCCGACAAGACACTGCTCGCCAAGCACTGCGTCATGGCGAATATGCGCATTGTCCCAAACCGACGTGCCTTCGCCGAGCTGCACGTTGGATTCGATGATTGCGGTCGGATGGATACGGGGCATAAAGAGTTCTCGGTGTTCAGTATTCAGTGTTCAGGAACGCCACAGGGCTTTTGAGTTACAGTCTTCTGTGCTCTGCCTTCATTACTGAAAACTGAACACTGAAAACTGAACACTCTCCAATCAATGACTCACCACATGCTGGCTCATGGTCGTGCGGCGGAATTGAGCGGCGGGAGTCACCTGATGCCACTTCTCAGATCGCAGAGCCGCGTAGGCCGTCTCGATCACTCGAACTGAGGCGATGGCATCAATCGGAGTGATGATCAATTCTTCCGTCCCGCAAATCGCGCCACCGAAGTTCTTGATCTGGTTGCCGAAGGCGGCGACCTTGTCATAGCCGTTGCCGAAAACGGTCCAGTCTTTCTGGTCAGCCAGCTTGTACTTTGATTCTTTCCAGCCGACGGACAGAGTTCCCTTAGAGCCATAAATGCTGATGAAGTCCGCTCGCAGTTTGTTAAGGCTCCACGACAGGTCGATGTTCCCCATCGCGCCGCTTTCTGTGCGAGCGAAGATCAGAGCGGTGTCTTCCACCGGCAGATTCTGAATTCGCTTGCCTTCGACGACCTGCAGCTCAGTGATGTTGCCCAGCAGATAACGCAGGATGTCGACGGAATGCGTGCCATTGTCGATCAGAACACCGCCGCCGCTGATGGCAGGCTGGCTGTTCCAGCGTTTCGACATATCGCAGAAACCCGCGAATGTGTTTTCGTAGAGAATGATGTCGCCCAGAATTCCGGAGTCAATGATTTCACGAGTCTTCTGAACATCCGCAACGAAGCGGAACTTTGAGCCCATCGAGAAGACGACTCGGCATCGCTGAGCGGTTTCAGCCATGCGGATCGCTTCGTCCGTGCTGATCGCCAGCGGCTTCTCGCACAGCACATGAACACCCTGCTCCATCAGACGACAGCAGATATCCGGATGTGTCGATGGCGGTGTGCAAACGATTGCGGCCGTTGGACGCAGTTCTTCGATCATGCGATCGACATTGTCGTAAGCCGGGACATTGCACATTGTCGCCACGTCTTTTGCTGACTCAAGACGAATGTCGGCGACGCCAACAATCTGAAATGGCAGACCCTGCACAAAGGCCTGCGCATAAGATCGTGAAATCCCGCCGGCTCCCACGATAACGAAAGTTGGCTGAGTACGAGCGATCATGAAAGACTCCGGGACAATAACTGGATGTTGAATTGAAGATGATGAATGAGAAAGGAATCGCGTGTTGATCCATAGAGGTCGCAGGGGAACCGCAGAATTGAATGTCTCTGCGATTCCCCACTGCGCGCTCTGTGGTCAACGTTCAACAACGGACAACCACACGGAGGGCTGACGCCCTGCCGCTCGCCGTTTCTTACTTCACCAGTTCTTTGCTCGTCAGAGCCAGAACGGCGGTGCGGATGTTTGTTGACAGGTACTGGATATGCTCGTCCGTGTACTTTTCGTTCCATGGCAGTACCAGAACGTGCTCAAGAGCATTCCAGGTGCCTTCAAAGTGGCAGCGGCTGTAGTCGGTCGCTTCTGGTCGAGCCAGAGTGAACGGCCAGCGGCTGGTTCCGAACGTCACCTGATTCTTGATGACCTGGCATTCGAAGGCCGGCTTCTGGATATAGCGCGGAGCACAAAGAATTCCGAAGTCCTTCAGCGCAGCTCCGAGAGCCACCGTGCCGCCGGGAATGACGGTCTCGTCAACTCGCAGGCAATACTTCCAGAACGTGTGAACACTCTTCTCTGTAATCACCGGAGTTTCGATTCCCGGCAGCCCAGCCAGTTCTGTGGTCAGAGCGGCGGCTGTGCGAACGCGAGACTCCACGACGGCGTCCAGCTTGTCGAGCTGAGCCACGGCCACTGCACCCAGCAGCTCGCTCATGCGATAGTTCGGTGCGATGAAGTAGTGGTCCGGCTTCGCATCGCCGTAGCCCCAGGCTTTGTTGATGAACAGATAAATTCGGCGGGCGAGAGCAGGGTCGTTGGTCGTCACGATCCCACCTTCCCCGGTCGTGATGTGCTTGCCCTGCTGCAGACTGAAGCTTCCGACGGCTCCGAAGGTGCCGACATACTGATCACGGTAGGTCGTCAGGAATGACTGGGCGCAGTCTTCGATCACTGGAATGCCATGACGATTGGCCAGTTCCATGATCGGAGCCATATCGCATGGATTACCGAACAGATGAGTCACGATGATCGCTTTAGTTTTTGGGCTGATAACTTTTGCGATTGACTCTGCAGTGACATTGTAGGTGTGTGGATCAACATCGCAGAAAACAGGAATCGCGCCCTGATAGATGATCGGCGTAATCGCGCCCATGTCAGTGATGGATGTGGTGATGATTTCATCACCTGGCTCAGTATCCAATGCTGCAATCGCGCAGTGGACAGCGGCGGTTCCGCTCGAACAGGCGTAAGCGAACTTGGCACCGATCTTCGCGGCAAATTTTGTCTCAAGCTGCTTAACGAAATTGCCTTTGGTGCTCGTCAATGTCCCGCTGGCCAGACACTGCCGCACGGCTTCCAGTTCTTCAGGTCCAAATGTTCGTCCGGTTGCGTCCTGATCAGATGGCAGTGTGATTCGGTTCGTCATGGTTGAGGTTCTTTCAATTGCAGGAACTTTTTAGGATTTGGAATCTGAACAAAGACGTGTAGCGGGCTACTTCAAGGCTCCATGAGACCCACTGAATTTTCTGGCAACAACTTTCGACAACAGCCGAAGATGAGCCTGGATCGTGCGAACGGTCTTCATCTTTGAAAACCCGAACAGCCGCACCTCCAGAGTCGCGGGATGCTCGACAATCTTTCTTCCGTGAAGACTTAACTGAGCCGCCAGTTCTGCGGTGCCCAGGAAGCCATTCTCCACAAGTGGCAGATCAACGATCTGCTGCTTGCGATAGACTCGAAAACAGCTGGTCCATGTTGACAGTTTTTGTCCCAGCAGCATGCGATACATGCACGACAGCGTGTGCGACAGTACTAATCGCCAGCTTGGGACGTTGTTGACCTTGCCATCACGGTGATACGGTGATGCGGTCACCATCGCGACATCTCGCGTCAGCCGCGGCAACATGTGCGTCAATTCATGGGGATCGTAAGAGCAGTCCGCGTCGATCGAGGCAATGATCTCAGTCTGTGCCGCGTTAATGCCCGTCAGAATCGCAGCAGAAACCCCTTTGTTGGTTTCATGCCGAAGAATTCCGATGTCCGTGTCATCACCAAACAACGACTGCAGAACCTCATAAGTGTTGTCTTTGCTGCAATCATCGACAAAGAGAATCTTAAGGTCCCATTGTCGTGACAATTCGTGACGCAGCGACTGCATGGTTCGATGCAAGTACGGTAATGTGGACTCTTCGTTGTAACACGGGATCACCAACGTGGCTGCCGGACGCTGTGTCCGCCGGATGCCTGAGTTACCCGCTGTTGAATCCTCGTCCGGAGTTGTCTCCGCGACTTCTTTCAGAAGCCTGGCTCTGACAGGACGATCAGCAAGGTTAAGGATCTGCTTCGAAAGCAAAGCGAGAGGGCTTCCATTCCGCTTTGCATGCTCCTGAATCGAAGTGAACTTTGCCGACGCAAGATACTGCGGCAGCAGCGTTCGATACCTGCCGAGATTCCGGTAGTGGCGAATCTTCGTGAGTCGGTCTGTAACGCTCAGCCGCGGCTGCTGTTCATCCAGCTCCCACACCTGAAAATACATCACGAACGGAGATGCCTCCGTCTGCTGCCACTTTTCGATGGCCGATCGCATCAATGACTCAGGCAACTGACGCAGATAGTTTCCACCGGCGATTGGCAACCAGCCACCGGCGAAAGGAATTGTTGACGGAGGAATCTCGAGGATTGATCCGTTCGTGCAGGCCTGTTCGTGGATTTGTCGACGCCACGGTTGCTGATTGAAGTCCCGTCGACGAGGCATCAGGCTGGAGTCGTAGAGATAACCAGCTTCCTGCAATTCATCCAGGAAGCCAAGATCCTTCCTGCGGAGCCATCCATCTGACAACCGAAACCCGACAACCGGTTTTCCGATCGTATCTTCCAGAACTTCGCGTGATCGCCGTAGATCCTCACGTCGAGCTTCCGCGCTGAGCTTCAGGAGAGGCTGATGCAGATGGCCACGACTTGCGATTTCATGGCCCGCGTTGGCAATTCCGCGTATGAGCTCCGGGTATTTTTCTGCAATCCAGCCGAGCACAAAGAATGTGGCTTTGGCATCATGCCGAGCCAGTAACTCAAGTGTCTCTTCGGTGTTCTTCTCAAGTCTTGATTCGAAACGATACCAGTTGCGAGGACTGATAAAGCGATGAAACGCGCCGGCCTGAAAGTAATCTTCCAGATTCACTGTCAGAATCTGCGCGTGTGACGACTCCACGTGTTTCAGAACGAGGTTTGTGTGGGAGGATTTTGGAGGGGGTTCCTGGACCAGCATGTTCGAATCACTGAAAGTAAAGACTTGGAACAGCTAACAGATCCGGGACTTGCTCCCGCGAACCTGCCAGATCACAGTCAGGTGACTGGCAACGGAGCCGGTCCCGGTTTTGTCAGGGCCTCTTTGCAATTCTGAGCACATTGCCCCAGGGAGATCGAAAAGAATCTTCCCGGGTGCTCGCAAACCTAGGTTCTGTAAAGCCGCTGGTTGTTGAATTCATGAAACAGTTGATGTGTTCTCGAAGGCGAACAGGGCAGATTGCGTGAAATCTGCCAGTCGTGCCGATTGATCAGTCGAACAGAACTTTCGCGAGAACGAATCCAATGTGCACAGGCCGCAGGATCGCTACACTTCGCTGCGTCGTAACATCAGGGAGAACCATGGTCCTGAAGATTTATTCATTCAGGCAGATCATCCGTGTGGCTCGTTGTGATGACCAAGTGGTCGCCCTGTCGTTTTGTGACAGATGTTTTTGAAAAAGGATGAAAGCTGAAAGTGCTCCGGATCGGTCCCATAGAACTAAGTTTGCCCGTTGTTCAGGCGGCGTTAAGCGGCTACAGCGACTGGCCGATGCGTGCAGTTGCCAAAAAGCTGGGAGCTCCTTATTCCATCTGCGAAGTGATGACGGATTCGTTCGTGAGCTCGCTTAAGGATCGGGCAAAGACGAAGCACCATCTTTATCTGGAGGAAAGCGACCATCCCGCAGGAGCTCAGTTGATGGGGTCTGAGCCGGATGAGTTTCCTGGTGCTGCTCTGAAACTGGTTGAAGCAGGCTTTGACGTCGTAGACATCAACTTTGGTTGTCCGGCGAAGCGTTCCGGTGGACGATGTCGGGGCGGATATCATCTTGGGCAGCCGGAAGTTGCGATCGAGATTCTGCGGCGAGTGAGAGATGCTGTGCCGGTACACGTGCCGGTCACCGTCAAGATGCGGCGAGGACTCGATGAGACTCAACAAAGTCGCGACAATTTTTTTCGCATCATCGAAACGGCCTTTGAGACCGGGATTGCCGCCGTCACAGTGCATGGTCGCACAGTCGAACAAAAGTATATTGGCCCCAGCCGCTGGTCGTTTCTGAAGGAAGTTCGTCAGCTCTTTCCTGGCCGAACATTGCTCGGCAGCGGTGATTTGTTTACGGCGGCCGATTGCGTCCGCATGCTTCAGGAGACGGGCGTCAACGGTGTCACTGCGGCACGCGGTTCGATCGGCAACCCGTGGATCTTTTCTCAGGCGGCCGCTTTGCTTCGAGGCGAACCATTGCCTGATGCGCCAACAGTGCATGAACAGCGCGATGTTATTTGTGAACACTTTCGGCTGGCCGGACAGATTCTGCCGGCTGATCAGGTCTCAAAGCAACTTCGAAAGTTCTGCATTCATTACTCCGGCTGGCACCCTGACGCCGCGTCAGTCCGAGCGGCCTTCATTGCCGTGAAGAATTCGTTCGACTGGCATGAGGTCATCAGCCGCTGGTATGTGATTGATCGCCCGGGACAGTATCCGGCCGACCCCGGCAACACCGGAACGGGGAATCTTTCGGCAAGTCAACTGACAGATTAAACCTCAATGCAAACAGCGCAGTCAGCGGACTCATTTGATGAGCGTTTCTGTTCCTGAGAACAGCGGCAAAAAACAGCAATTCGTTCGAGATCTGCCCACAGTGGGGTCAGACCATAGTTGTCGCTGATCCTGAGCGATCCCATTGTGGACGATCGATTCGGCAGTAACGGGCCCCTTAAATCGATGCCGAAGATCCGGCGATGCTCTAAGTGCAATCAGAATTGAGGCCCGTCGTTCGCGAGATATTCCGCACCGAGAATTGAGCCAATTATGGCCGCACAATGGAAGGCAACACGTTGGCGA
>JBIIIF010000174.1:0-15318 GCA_044235005.1 Planctomycetaceae bacterium
ATCGCCTGATGCTGTCAATACGCGGAAACGTTTTTATAGTCTATCAGGCCGATCGACACATCGAAAACAGAACCTCAGAAATCGCTCTTCACGGCAGTGCATTATTTCAAAATGGGACAGGCCGTAGGGTGTGACAAGTTCGCCGCGGCGAACGCAGGCACACCAATTGGCTGCAATACGGTGTGCCAGCGCTTCGCTTGACTACAATACACTCAGTTCCTTTTAGAATCTATTCCGGGGCTGGTGGCTGAGCGGCGGAGAATGTTTCCAGAAGTTCATCAAGCACGGCCGGGCCGTCGGTTTCTTCGGCTTCGAGGGGCCAATAGGCATCGTGGGCGTCCACAACTCGCAGATGTCCTTTGTGCAGGTGCGACAGCATGCGAATGCGTTTGGCATCGCGATAGCGAAAGACGGCATAACCGTTTTCGAGGTGGACGTTTTCCACTCGCCACGCAAGAGCTCGCAGATTCAATTCACGCAGTTGAATCATGCGGCGAGCGGCCGTCGGGATTGGGCCGAAACGATCGCGGAGTTCTGTTTCCAATTCGCTGAGCTGGTCCAAAGTGTTGGCCTGTGAGAGCCTGCGGTAAACCTCGATCTTCAGCTTCTGCTCAGCAATATACTTGTCGGGGATAAAATTGCTGACAGGTAACTCGATCTTGCAATGACGCTGATAACGCAGCGGCTGCTTCTTCAGCGATCGAACAGCGTTCTCAAGGAGTTGGCAATAGAGTTCATAACCTACGGCCGCGATGTTGCCGCTCTGTTCGGTGCCGAGAATATTCCCGGCTCCTCGGATTTCCAGATCGCGCATGGCAATGCGAAAGCCTGCGCCCAGTTCGCTGTACTCTTCGATCGCTTTCAGTCGCCGTGTCGCCTTGGTTGTGACAGCCTTGCCGTCTTCCAGCAGCAGATAGCAGTACGCTCGATGGCGATCTCGACCAACTCGACCACGCAACTGATGCAGATCCGCGAGCCCATAGTTTTCGGCCTGATGAATGAACATCGTATTCGCGTTGGAAATATCGAGACCGCTTTCGATAATCGTCGTTGCCAGCAGAATGTCGGCCTTTCCCGTCACGAACGCCATCATCGCGGATTCGAGTTCATCCTCATCCATTTGGCCATGAGCAATCACGAGGCTGGCTTCGGGAGCGATTCGCTTCAACCGTTCAGCGATCTCTTCAATATCGTGAACTCGGTTGTGAACGAAATAGATCTGCCCGCCGCGATTGAGTTCTCGCATCATCGCGCTGCGAACCAGATTTTCGTCGAACCGACCGACGCGAGTTTCGATCGGCACGCGATCGCGTGGCGGAGTTGTCAGGCTGCTGATATCTCGAATCCCCAGCAGCGACATGTGAAGTGTGCGCGGAATCGGAGTCGCGGTCAGAGTCAGCACATCGACGTCAGCACGCAACTGCTTCAGGCGTTCCTTCACTTTCACGCCAAACTTCTGCTCTTCATCGACAACAAGCAGGCCCAGGTCGCGAAACTTCACATCTTTCGAGACCAGCCGATGCGTGCCGATCACGATATCGATCCCGCCCTGTTTCAGACGTTCGATGATGCGACTTTGTTCAGCCGGCGAACGATAGCGAGACAGCATCTCCACAGTCACGGGAAACTCCGCCATGCGCTGGCTGAACGTTCGAAAATGCTGTTCGGCCAGAACGGTGGTGGGGACCAGAACGGCAACTTGTCGGCCGTTGTCGACAGCCTTGAAGACGGCCCGCATGGCGACTTCGGTCTTTCCGAAACCGACATCACCGCAGATGAGGCGGTCCATCGGTTTCGACTGCTCCATATCGCCTTTCAGGTCGGAGATGGCAGAAGCCTGATCGGGAGTCTCCGTGTAAGGAAACGCTTTCTCGAATTCCTGCTGCAGGTGCGAGTCAGCACGACACTGAATTCCGGCCTTTGAGGCACGTTCAGCCTGAAGCTGCAGCATGTCTGTGGCCATGTCAGAGATGGCTTCGGCCACCTGATCCTTCTTCTTCAGCCACGACGTGCCACCATACTTTGTCAGCTCCGGAGTGGTTTTTGCGGGGCCGATGTATTTTTGAACCAGATGAATCAGCGAGACGGGCACGTACACAATCAATGCATCGCGAAACTCCAGCAGCAGATGTTCTTCCTGCTGGCCGTTTGCGCCAGTCATCGCCATTCCGCGATACCGTGCGATTCCGTGAGCCACATGCACGACCAGATCGCCTTCGCGCAGGTCGAGAAATGTATCGATCGTGCGTGAATCGGTGCGACGTTTTCGAGTCGTCGCGCGAGTTGGCGTGCGAGAGAAAAGCTCGTTGTCGCTGATCACGATCAGAGCGTGGTCGAGTAACCGGAAGCCGCGTCGAATGCGTCCTGTCGTCAGGCAAATTCTTAATGCCAATGAGGTACCAGAGGACGAGTCTGTCTCCGCGATCAATTCCTGCAATCGGCCCTGCTCAGCTTCATTGTGGCAACACAGAAGAACGGAGTCGGACGGTCCCAGCAGTTCGGAAAGTTCCACGAGGGCATCGCGGCGACTTCCCGAAAATCGTTCGACCGCTTCAATGGGCAGATGACATGACTGTTCGTAACCGTCGATACCTAATGCATCGATGGTGACGGAAGAAAATTCCATCAGGCGAGCCATGGTGGCATCGACGCCGTAAAGTCCCACAGGATTAGACAGACGCTGCAGATACATGCGGCCTTCACTGATCGCCTGCTGCATGTCGGTCAGGATCACGATGGTCTGACGAGAAAGCGAATCAATCAGGCTTTCGGTTTCTCCGCTGAATAAAGGAGCGGCTGCAGGAGCAGCGGCCGTCAGTGCAGCCGCCGTTGGCGAATCGGCAGCCGTTGTTTCTGAGGTTGCCTTCTTCGCCTTTCCTTTGCGGGGCGTCTGGCTGTTGGTTACACCGGAATTTGTCTGCGGCTTTGCTTCGGTGGTGGGCGGAGGAGTCGCGGCGACAGTGGCCGTCAACGAGATGCTTTTGAGATCTTCGAGACGACGCTGGCTTTCGACATCGAACGAACGGATCGACTCCACTTCATCGCCGAACAGTTCGATGCGAACGGCATCGGGTTCTGTCGCGGGAAAAATATCCAGAATACCGCCGTGAATGGAGAATTCCCCGGGCAATTCGACCGCGGTGACTCGTTCGAACCCACGAAGAATCAGCCAGTCTGTCAGTTCGGCCAGCGGCAGATCATCGCCCACAGAGATCGTGCGTGTCGCCGCTTTGATGGACGCTCGAGTCGGAACCGGCTGCAACAGAGCTGGCAGGCACGTGACGATCGTTGTCGGCATTCTTTCGGCCTGCGACAGTCGGCGAATTGCAGAAACTCGTGCTGCATAAACCGAGTCGCCCGCATCAATGATCTCGGGAAGGCTTTCCCAGGCCGGGAAGAGCAGAACGCCGGAATTCGGCAGGTCTGTTAGTTCGTCGACGAATTCTTCGGCGTCGCGAATGGTCGGGAGAATAATCAGGTGTGTTCGTTTGGGGTCGGCTGCTGCTATCGCCGCAATACTGAGCGCGCAGGAAGAACCCCAGGCGCCGTCGATTGCAGCACTGTGTCCGGAATGCAAAGCCACGAGGACTTCGGCAAAACCCGGGGAGGCTGCGATTAACGTCGTCAGTTCAGCAAGAGACGAAGGTGTCTGTCGTCCTGAACCTGTCATGACATCAGGATTCTAGCAGCGAGTTGTATTCGGCCAATTCGAGTGACCGCCTGAAAACGGCAAATTTCGAGACCCCAATAAAAAGACAGCCTCCGACCGTTTTCACGTGTCGGAGGCTGTCGGGAGAGCATTTTCGGATGTTGTTGGTTCCGGGCTTGCTGGAAACACGGCCTGATCGGGGCAGTGGCTCAGTCGAACGGGATTGATTACGAAAACGATTCGTCATCAAACGTTGGCGTCCTGAGCCTGATGGTCTTACGGCACAAGGGCACCGTTAACAATGATCTGACCGTTGTTCGAATTCAGAGGCATCAGGAATGCCTGCTCGACCACCCCGTTGCCACCATTGTTCTGCAGAATGACGACTTCGTTATCCACGTTTCCAAAGAGGCTTACAACACCAGTCACCTGCCTGAAGATGATCCCGCGTTCTGCGGCGTTCCCATTGTCAAAGAAGCCGATGCGATTTCCGCTGATCAAAAACTCGGAACTCGCGACCGCACGATCAATGTGGATCCCTGTGCCTCCGTCAGCCGCGATGATAATGTCGTTGTTGACAAAGCCTACATCAGCCACACGATTCAGCGTCAGCTCAAAGCCAGTTGGAAGACCGCCGGCGTTGTTGTTGTTGACCCCGGTCCCGTCGCTGAGGTTGAGGACGTTATTCGCGATCTGGTAGTTAGCACTGTTCATATTCGCCGGCCCGGTCAGGTCCAGGTCCACGGCTCCTTCGTTCAGAGTCACGTTGTTAACATTGACCTGGTTTCTCTGGAACGAAAAGTCCAGTTCATCAGTATTCGAGTCTGTGATTATCCGAACGGCCTGCTGCTGATTGACGCTGATCATGTCAAACAGGTTGTCCTCAACAATCACCTGAGCCGGGCCAT
Organism: Planctomycetaceae bacterium; assembly: GCA_044235005.1. Lineage (GTDB taxonomy): Bacteria > Planctomycetota > Planctomycetia > Planctomycetales > Planctomycetaceae > SXXK01. Next base: position 4,558 of record JBIIIF010000174.1, read on the forward strand.
CCCAGTCGAAGATGAAGGCGTCGTCGAGCAGATCGGCTCCTGTCGCCCCGCCGAAGTCAGCCGTATCGCTGACTGTGAAGCTGTTTCGCAGCAGATCAAACCGGATCGCAGCACCATTGGCTGCAATGCCGGTCTGTCCGACTCTGATGACATCGTTCGTCACCGAAGTGAAATCGGAATCTTCGATTGTTACGACGAACGGATCGTTTGCCTGGCTGAACCTTGTGATCGTATCGAGATCCAGTCGAGTCGTGTAATTCAGCAGGATGGTCTCTCGACCGTCGCCCGCATCATCTCCATTGTTATCGAATGTGCTGTTCTGGATCGAGAGTCCCATCAGGTCCTGACTGTCGAGGCCGCGGATATCGGACTCCTGAACCAAAGAGCGTTCCAGGATAAAGTTTTGTTTGACGCTGTCGGGAAGTCCCGGTGTCGTTTCGGTATTTCTGATGCGGATACCGAACTCGTTATCATCCAGTGTCATGGCTCTCAGACGAACCTGACCGGCATTCTGCAGGAACACCCCGGCGGCATCATTATCGTCCAGTCCGTTGCCTTTCGCTCCGGAAATGATCCCACCGTCCCCTGGGACGTCGTTGACGATGTTAGGGTCAACTTCGAACGTCTGAAGATTGGTTCTGTTGGTTTCGACCAGACGAATCCCGTAGTTTGGTGAGTTGCTGCTGGTAACACTTTCCAATGAAATTTCGATGCCCGATTGTTCGATATTCACGGCTGCCTGGTTATCCGAAAGAATATCTCCGCCTCGAATCTCGATGCTGGAGTTATTCAGACCAAACAGACCAACACCATCAAGCGAGACAATGTTGAGCGTGCCGACGTTGATCTCACCGGTGTTGTTGACCAGGTGCATACCGGCCCCACCAGGAAGATTCCCCTGAGCATTGTCAACGGAGACTCCTCCGAAGACGATGTTGGCCGAATTGTTCGTGGCGAGAATAGCAGCACTTTGGGATGGAGCTCCCAAATCATTCAGCACTGTCGCGACGTCCCCGGCCGTCCCGCCGAACTGCACCGCACCGGCAGAGTTTGTGACCGCAATGCCTTCCACAAGACGCTGTGAGATCTGAGTCTGACCCAGGAATCGAGCCAGCCCGTTGTTGTTGTCTATACGCACAGAAACGCCGTTTGTGCCAACGATGTTCGTGTCACCGCTGACAAGGAATTCGCTGGCCGCATTATTGTTCGTCAGGAATACACCTTCAGCAAGGCTGCCACGTGTCGCTGTGCCTCGAATCGTTAACTGATCCTGAAAGGTCACTGAGCCATTCGCAAGCTGATCATGCACAAAGACGCCGGCTCGTGCCACCGCTCCTGCAGCCAGATCGTTGAGTGTGACATTGCCGTTGAACGTGACGTCTCCGCTGGAGAATCGAGCTTCAACACCCTCTGCATTTCGGGATGAGATCAACACATCTTCTGTGAACGAAATCGTCCCGGAAGCATTATTGACCAGAATGCTCTGGAGGGCTGCATTGGTCACAGTTGTCTGCTGGAGCTGAGTACTGGTCTTGCGGAACGTGTAGTTCCCGGCACTGTCAAGAATGGCAATCCCTGTTCCATTGCTGTTCGCCAGATTCAGGTTATCCAGTGTTGCAGCGCCGCCGGTATTGTTGCGAATGACAACGCCCAGACCGCCATCCTCGGTGACCGAGGAGCGAATCATATCGACGTTTCCGCCTGTCATGTTTTCTATGAGCACGGACTGCCGAGGAGAGGCGTTCGTGATCGCTGCCAGCAGGAAGTTGTCGGTTGATGAGAATCGCACTGTTCCGGAACCACCGCTGACATGAAACGTCGGGCCGTTCGCCGCAACATCGGCAATGAGCGTAGTATTCGTGATCGCGGTCGTGCCCGCTGTATTCTGCAGGAGGATCGCAGACTGACCGGCTCCCTGAATCAGCACATCATTGATGGATGTGTCGACTGCTCCGTTACTGAAGATGCCGTGGCCCGTTGGATTGTCAATGATGAAGCCTGAGAAGGTGCTGTCATTCGCCATCGTGACAGCATTACCCACGGTGTTGGCGATTGTCGGTCTCAGCAGATTGGGATTGGCTGCGAACGTTGGGGAATCCGGGAGGGTCAACTGCAGTGGATTCCCCAGTGCAAGAACCGTCACTGAGGTCTCTGTATTGCGATTCGTCTGAATCAGACCTTCGCCAATCAGCTTCTGACTGGGCAACAGGGAAACAATGTTCTGCGGTGCCGCTGTGAACTGACTTCCTGCATGCACAAACACAATGTCGGTATTCGCTCCCAGCCCCTGAGTCAGGTTGGCGAAGGGATTTTCAACCGTGCCATTGAAAGGACCAATCAGGTCGTTGCTGTTGACGTGGGCGACCGTGAAGGGAAGATTGTCGTCCGGATCAATCGCGATTTGACCAGGTGCCAACGTGTCGCTGGTCGATGCGACGACGTTCATGTTACGACGGACAGGATCCCGAAATCGCTGAATGGCCGATCGCTTTGTGTGTTCCTGGCTTTCGAAGCCACCAAAGTACACCGCTGCATTAAAGCTGAGAGTGGTGCTGAAAACTTCGTCATCCGTCAGCTTCAAACCCAGTTCCAGCCAGCGGCCGATATCAGCCTGAAGGCGAGTTGACCAGCCGGCGAATCCGTCGATGTTTTCGCCCTCGTAAAAGTAACCGCCACCAAAGGCGCGCAGATCGAAACGCTCGGCAATATCGCCCGGCAGAAGAACACCAGCTTCTGCGTCGAAGCCCTTCAGTGCTTCTGCAAAAGTATCAACGCGTGTGAAAGTAATGTTGTTTCCGGCAAAGGCCGCACTGTTCTGATCGATTCGCTGACCAACGAGATTGAAAGTCTCACCAAACGTCTGATAGTAGTTGCCGCGCATTTCCCAGCCATGCGCGAGAATTTCCGCACCGGCACTCCACTGCTGCAGGTCTGCCCCGGTCAGTCCGTCATGGTCGTAATAGCCGTTGCCGCCCACAACAACATCCCAGTCCTGAATGTAGTGGCGATAACCTCCGCCGAAGCTCCATCCAAGGTCGCCCTTGTTGGCTCGCAACAGTCGAGAATCGCCGAACAGCATGCCATCATTGATGCTGACATACGGCATCAAATTGATGTGAGTAATCGACTCTTCGCGACCGACGGTACTGCCTGCCATATGGCCACCGCGGAAGGTCACTCCAAGGCCGTTGGTATTGGAGTCAACGACTTCAGAGGCGGACCCTGTCGGGGTTCGGCCAAAGGTAAAGCCACCGTCCTGCGAATAGGCCGTCTGCGAACCAGCCATCAGCGACAATAACGCTGCGGCTCGAGACAGTTTTTTCAGCCAGCGATTGGGGTTTCGAACGATCTTCATGACGTTCCTCAAACCAGGATCGTGATCCGCAACTCATCTCTGAACTGCGAAGACGCTGCACATCCGCCGCGTCAGTCACTTCTTCTCTCTGAAACCGCAGGAAGACTTTTGAACGTCCTGTTCAAAACACAATCTTCCGCAATTCCTTTCCAGCATCCGCGCAATGCCCACGGGACAGAACGCCTCCGCCTGGAGAGACGCGGCGTTTGTAACTGCCGCTGAAAACACGGACAACAGGGCTTCCACAGCGCAGACGGTCAAAAATCTGAACGTCTGCAAAGCTCCTCATGTACTTCTGCGAAAATCCGGTTTTGACTTCCTGTACTCGGCAGGTTTCGCCTGTTTTTGAGCTGCCAAGATCTTTGCCGTGAGTGGAGTGGGTGTGATTGCGTGTACAGTTTCTGCGAGATTCGCTTTCCTGGCTCGTTCGCTGGCTCAGCTTGTTGAGGGCAAAACGAAGACGAAAGGCCTTGCCCGGATTCGATTTGGCGGTCCATCGTCGAGCAAAAAGGCTACCCGCCAAGTTATGGCGAGCGGTTGGCGTTAGCCGACCGGTATGTCGTTCTACCGGCCGGTTCACATCGGGCCGCTCGTCGAGCTGGTATCTTATTTCTTCGTCGCAGTTCTTTGTCCGGCCAGGGAACTGGTTTCCCGCTTGCCAGATGCTCAGGCCTGCGTATTTGCCCCTGATTCCCATCAGTATGCTCAAAAAGCGGCCGATTTCAGGGAATCCATCCGGCCATTGCGAGCAGTGCGATTCCTTTTTCCGCCAGCGATGTTTCTACAATTTATCAGAGAAAACAGGGCGTCCGGCGAATTCTCCTCAGGATCGCAATCTTGCGGGAATTACAACTGACGACGCCATACAGCTCTGAATCGCTCCTGAACCTCATTCTTCTGCCGGAATCCACTCCATGCCTCGTTTTGATCTGATTGACACTGGCCATCGTTCCATGCGGCTCCTGCTTTCCGCGGGGCTTTCTTTTTTGGTTGCGTCTCTGATGAGTTCTGCTGTCCTTGCTGCTCCACAGGCGGCGGAGACCGACAGTAAGTCCAAAGACGATAAGCCATTGACGCTGGTCGCTGAGGGAACTCGTCCACTGCTGACGATTACATTTGCCAGTGCAGATCGCATTGTTGACGAAGCGAAATACATCTTTGATGCAGCGGGCAAGCCGGAAGCGTTTAAGGTGTTCGAAACGTTTCTCAAAGAGACATTGAATGATCTGGAAGGCTTTGATCGCTCAAAACCCTTCGGAGTGATGGCTTATCTGCCCGTTGCATTTCCTCCCGCTCCAGAATTCCTGGCGTTCGTGCCTGTGGAGTCTGTCGAAGCCGCGTCCAGACTGATTGAAAAGGCGCCCGTCGTTATTCGCAAGGATGATGAGGAAGGACGTTACGAAGTGATCGGACCGAATCGGACATTTCCCGTGCTGATGAAAGATGGCTACGCCTTCATGCCACTGGGAAATGATCCCCCCGAAGAAGCATTGGATCGTGAACTTCCTGATCCCGCGCAACTTCTCGCGGGACAGGCACAACAGTTCGATATTTCTGTTCGTCTTGATGTGGAATCGATTCCGGTTGCGACTCGAACGTTGCTGATGGGCCTGATTTCATCCGGGGTCTCCACAACTCTGCAACAACGCGACGGTGAGCCGGAAGGTGCTTACCGCATTCGTCGTACAGAAGGCGAACGCGGGCTGGAAGCTTTGCGGATGCTGATCACCGAATGCCAGAAGATCACAATCGGCCTGAAGGTTGAACCTGAGGAACAGGCGGTCAACATTGACGTGCTGGTCGACGCTCTCGATGGTTCCAAATTCATGAAGGAGATCTTTCAGTCGACGGAGAAACCCAGCTACTTCATTCCTCTGCTGGATGATGACGCCGCTGTTTCTCTCTCCATGTCCAGCATGATGGCTGAACGTGACAAGGTCGCTTACATCGAGATGATGGAAGGCGTGAAGATGGAGGTCACGCGGCTGATCGAAGAGAATAAGCTCGGTGCGACGCCGGATGAAAACAGCCCGATCGGTCAGGCTCTGTCAGCCGTTCAGAAAACTCTCGAAGAAGGCCATGTCGACGTTTTTGCTCAGTTCTATCGCGACTCGTCCGGCAAACTGGCCATCGTCTGGGCATCCAGAGTCGTCGAGGGCGATGCGATTGCTGCCGGAATTCTGGATGCGGCGACGCGGCTGCGAGAAGTAGAGGATGTAAAGAAAGCCGGTGATCTCCAGATCGGTGCCGCCGAGCATCTTGGAATTACATTCCACCGTTTGACGTTTGCCGCTCAGCCACCGGAAGCTGTCGCTGTTTTCGGTGATAATGTCGGAATCACAGTCGGAATCGGCTCAACGGCCGTCTGGGGCGTTATCGGAGGTCAGGAATCGTTGGCAACACTGACGAGCGTCATGGATAGGCTTGAGGAGGCCGTCCAGAATCCAACCGAACGAAGAACGCCACCAAATTTTCGAATCATCGTGAATGTGAATCAACTGGTGGAGATGGCCACGATCGCCGACACCGCCGGCTCCAATGCTCGGGCAGAGAAAGAAAAAGCAGCCGCTGCAAAAGCGGCCGCCGAGGCCAGTGTTGATGCTGCCAATACTGCCCCGGTTGAGGCTCCTGCTGAGGTTGCTTCGCCGGCTCGCAACGGAAGCCGCGAGGCACGCCGCGCCGAGTTTGCTCGCCGACGCGAACGTGGCGGAAAGATCATGAAGGAAACGCTCGCCGAAGGTGACGATCGCATTGAAGTCGATTCTCGCCTCACCGAAACCGGCGTTCGCTTGCGAGTTCGGCTGGAAGAAGGTTTCGTGAAGATCTTCGGACGGCTGCTTGCCGCTCAGATCGCTCCTCAGGAAGAAGCAGCCCCGGCAGCCGACACTCCGGCGGATGCGACGACACCAACCTTACAGTAGTTGTAACAGTCGCTTTTGAAATCAGGCTCTGTGATTCACGGAACGTTGCAGCAACGAACCTGAGTCGCAGAGCCCTTTTCATTTTTAATGCGAGGTCATGTGCTTGAGCACCGCTGGTGCCAGTACCTGGCGAGCGGTACAGCATCAGCTATCCGTGACTCTGCGATTTCCTGCAACGGTCACGGAATAGAGAACAGAAAGTGACTGACACGGAGGGCTGACGCCCAACCGCTCGCCGGTTGAACTCAATCGCAATAGCTGCCCAGCCGGCTTATTCGCGATCCAGCACTTCGATCAGGTTGCTGAAATCATCCGTCCACAGAACTTTGTCTTGTTGCGGCCGCATGTTCTGCGTGAGAAACCTCATGTAGAGATCGGACTCCAGCAGCGACTTTTCGCCAGACATCAGGACCCAGCGACTGCCCGGCTCAATCAAACTTTGCGCTCCTGTCATTCGATCAATCACCGGGGCTGTTTCCAGAGTGATCGCATACAGCTTTGCAGCCTCCGCCAGGCCGTCCGTCACGCGTCGCAAATCGAAGTGCAGATTCGAAATGTGAATGGCAATGAGACCATCGGGCTTAAGATGCTTTAGATAAACTTTGGCGGCTTCCTCGGTCAGCAGATGAGTCGGAACCGCGTCGCCGGAAAATGCATCGAGCACCAACAGATCGAATGCCTGAGGTGTCTCATTCTCCAGCATCAGTCTTGCGTCGCCGTGAATCACATCAACAGTTGATGGACAGTTTTTCAGAAACGTAAAGTGCTGCCGAGCCAGCCGAGTCACGTTCTCATTGATTTCGTAGAAGCGAAATGTATCACCAGCCTGGCCATACGCAGCCAGAGTTCCGGCCCCTAAACCCACCAGACCGATCTTCAGCGGAGTCTTGCGCTCACGCAGTTGTTCAATCGCCTTTCCGACACCGGTGTTATACCCGTAGTACATCGTAGGGAAACTGGGGATCCCATTCAGTTGAATGCCGTGAATAATGCGACCGTGCCGCAGAATGACAGCGTCTTCGATCGTGTCATTCTGAACCTCCAGCACACCATAAAAGTTGCGAACCATCGCAACGGCGTTGGTGTAACTTGTTACGGCCGCAGCAAACACAGTCCCCAGCCCGGCGAACAACAGAATCGCCAGCAGCTTCCACAATGTCGGTGGCTGCGGTCCATCCTGTAGCCAGCCTCTGTGATCGAAGTACACGATCACGGCGATGACGCACGAGACGATCATTCCGAGGGAATGTTCCCAGAACGCAGGGAAGATTAAAGGGGCCAACAGCCCGACGAAGAGACCTCCGGCTGCTCCACCGGCCGACAACGTCAGATAAAACGCTGTCAGCGAATCTGCGGATGGGCGCAACCGGGCCAGTTCGCCATGACACACCATGCAGATGGAGAACAGACAGCCAAAGTAAATCAACAACTGCAACGGCAGCCACGTTCTCGAACCAAAACTCTGCAGCCAACAAACGGCCAGAGCCAGCATCGCCGTTCCCAGGGAATACCAACCGCGACGATACCAGCGATCACTTTCGAAGCACAGAATAAACGACAACAAATAGAGCGACAGCGGTACGACCCACAGAAACGGAATGACGGCCACGTCCTGGCACACTTCGTTGGTCACAGCCAACAGCATCGTCGAAGCCACCATGGACAGAATCAGCCAGCGTCCGAAAGCCGACTTTGTGGCATTCACATTGGCGGCCGTTGATTTCCTGTCTCGGCTCGCGGCATTGACCGCCGCCAGCTCCGGAGCCGCCGTGTTCTCGGCTCCTCCCGAAATCGACCGCATCGCACAAGCCACACACAGCGCTGCAAAGACAAGATAACCCAGTGACCACGCGTTGGCCTGAGAGGAAACTCTCATCAGCGGTTCAAACAAAAACGGATACGACAATAGTGCCAGCAACGAGCCCGCATTCGACAACGCATACAGGCGATACGGCGACGCCTGCGGTTGAGACACACTGAACCATCGCAACAGCAGCGGTCCGGTTGTCGACAGCACAAAGTAGGGCAGTCCCACAGTCGAAAGCAACAACGAAAGAATCCGCCCCACAGGCGATTCCAGACCTGTCGGCTTCCAGTCGATCGACGGCAGAATCTTCAGAAACGCCAGCGAGATCAGAAGAACTCCACAGTGGACCAATCCCTGCTGCCGAGCCGTCAGGCGTGACGTGACCAGGTGAGAATACAGGTACCCTCCGCAGAGCAGCACCTGAAAGAACAACATGCACGTGGTCCAGACACTCGGAGTTCCCCCGAACCACGGCAGAATCGCTTTGCTGATCAGCGGCTGAACCTGAAACAACAGGAAGGCGCTGACGAAGACGGCCACTGCAAACAGCAGGCTGACCCATCGCTGTGAAGCGTGCGTCGCGGGAGCGTCATCTGCTGCAGGAAGATTCATAAGTTAACAACGGCCACAAAGATCGCAGTGAGTCGGTACCGAAAGAGAGTCTCTACGTGATACTGCAGTTTTCTGACGCTTGCGAGATGTTTGCGATTCACCGCGAAGCGGTTTAAGAAGGTAGCCGGTGGTCAGCGCAGCGCAACCACCGGATCGCATAAAATCTTGTGGTAGCACCCGGAAATGGGTGCCAGAGTCATGATTTCTTTCATCCCTTCGGGATGAGAGTTCTTCTCGTTCAGTCACCGGCGGTGCGCCTGTCGGCGACCACCGGCTACCCTCTGGGATCCTTTCAGGATTAGTCGCAGAGATTTCCAAATGCTACCTTCGACCACATCACTTCGCTTGAACAAAAAGAGAGCCCGGATTCACAGGAATGCCGGGCTCGCCTTGAGATAACTAGTTCTTTCGAGCAGTCGCCCATTCATCCAGCATGGCCTGAATACGAGCCGGATTGAAATCACCCGGAACGTCGTAATCCTGATTCGCCTGAAGGTCCTTTACGTTCAGATCCTTCGACGGAACTCCGCCTTCCGGAACTGTTCCGTGAGCTGTCCAGACGATCGCATTCAGAACCAGAGTCCGGAAATCTCGATTACCCCAGTTCCAGTGATCATGCCCGCCGGTGAAACCAAAGCCACGACCGGCGTCTTTGCGTTCACGAGCCCAGGCGACCGTCTGTGGCTCTTTGCGTTCCAGAACCGCAGCACGAACGGCCGGGTTGTTGCTGTGAGGTCCATCTGGTCGCGAAAGAGTTCCATCTGCCTTCACGAGCGTGTCAGAAGGAGGCAGCTCGGACAAAACGGGAATCACATCGGCATTCTCTGCAAATCGCATGTGATAGTACCACTCGTCGTTCACGCGAAATGGCTTCACACCATTGGCGATTGGATGCTTAGGGAAGCTGTCAAACGTTCCGGTCCAGTGAGGATTCACGGACCAGTCCGTTTCGAAGTAGCCACCGGTCCAATTGAGAAATGCTTCACCGGACGGCCCCTTGGGAACTTCGACCCCGTAGTGAATACAGACCATCCCGATGCCGCGATTCTGCAATGCCTTCAGACGATCCAACTTGCTGTTAAATGGATGTCCGCCACCACCGTCGGCGTAGATGATGATCGTGTCAGCATGATCGAGGACTGAGTCATCTTCCGGCCAGCCGTTCGTGTAGACCGTCGCTTCAACACCAATGTTCGCACTGTTTAGCGCTTCGGCCAGCAGCATACAGCCAGCTCGATGTTCATGAGCACCATAGCCATGGCTTGGCTTACCAGCGACCAGAGCCACCTTCTTCGGGGCTGGCAATCGCTTCAGGCGAATATTGCGGAACTGCACTTCCATGGCCGGACCAGCATGAGCCTGCAGAGCGAGGAAACCGGCTGCTCGACGCTCAGCAAGGTCGTTGTCTGTTACATCAACAGTTTTGACATCGTTGATGAAGTGCTGAAAATGGAAACCGTCAGCAACAACTCGATACTTGTTCCAGTCTTCCTTCTTGATCTTCTTCTGGATCTCATTGGTGTCACCAACGCTGCCAGTGACCTTCTTTTCGAACTTGCCATCGTTGCGAACCAGCTCGGTCGATTCGCCACGCAGAGCCAGAATTCCTCGGTAGCGTTCGCCGTAGAGAATTCCGGAGTAAGTATCACCAGCTTCGAAGTCGGCCTGGTATCCGCCGATGACCCACTTTTCGTTCGGCACTTCAAAACTACGGTACTGAATTCCGGAGTTGCCGTTGACGATCTTGTATTCCAGCTCCAGTTCGAAGTTATCTACCTGGCCGCCGCGCCAGATGATAAACGTGTTTCCTTTGAGCTTTTTGTCTTCTTCGTTGTAAGTCGTGCCGGTGATGGCGCCGTCTTTGACACTCCATGTGTTGGGATCGCCGTCCCAGCCATCCAGAGTTTTGCCATCAAACAGAGTTTCCCATTCATCCGCAGACGCGGATCCAGTGGCCACACACAGTGCGGCCAATAACAGAGCAATTCGCTGCAATCGCATATCAAATCCCTTGAGAACATGGTGGAACCCGGCGGATCAGGCAGGCTGCCGTAGACCGCTTTAAG
>JBIIIF010000175.1:0-15229 GCA_044235005.1 Planctomycetaceae bacterium
AAATTGCGAACGAAACCGCCGAAGTTAAATCCTTCGTAATACTCACAGACCAGACGTCGCATCCGGTCAATTCCCTGATTAATCGCCGGACCCCACTTGCCCAGTTGAGCTTCCGAGACATCATTCTTCTGCAAGCCCTCAACGACGGCGTCAGCCGCCATCTCACCCGACTTCAGTGCCAACAAGAGGCCGGACGAATACAATGGATCGAGGAACCCGAAGGCATCGCCGATCAGAACATATCCGTCACCAGCGACTTTGGTCGAGCGATAAGAATAGTCTCGCGTGGCGAAGTGTCCCGTCACCTGTTTCGCATTGGCAACTCGATCACGGACAGCCGGGCAACGCTCGACTTCTTCCTTGTAAACTTCTTCGTGAGTACCACGCCCCTTGAAGAGATAATCGAACGGAGCCACCACGCCCACACTCACGCGGTTATCATGAAGCGGAATGTACCAGAACCACCCCTTCTTGTTCTCCGTCTGCAGAACAACCGTCGCTCCTTCATCGCGCCCTGTGTCTCGGTAAGCGCCTTCCCAGTAGGTCCAGATCGCACCCTTATTGAGTTCAGGATCCCAGACTCGCGTTTTCATGCGATTCATCAGCAAGCCGCTCTGACCGCTGGCGTCAACAACGACCTTGGCGTTAATTTGACGCACCTGGCCATCGGGCTCCTGAATTCTTACGCCTGTTGCACGCTCACCGTCAAAAAGAACATCAAGAACTCGCACGCCTTCATGGGCCTCCACGCCGTGCTCACGAGCATTGTTCAGCATCATCAGGTCGAATTCGCTGCGCACGACTTGCCATGTCTGAGAACACTCATGAGGCTTGTTGTCGGAAAAATAAAACGGTGCCGACTGCCGACCATTTGCGCTCACGAACTGCACACTGTGCTTGTGAACGAAATTGCTCGCTCGCATCTTAGGCAGCATGTTGAGCCGCTCCAGGACCCAGTAGGTTTCCGGAATCATCGATTCCCCGATATGGAACCGAGGAAACTTTTCACGCTCAAACAACTGAACCTTATGGCCCTTCTGGGCGATCAGCGTCGAGGCTGTTGCACCGGCTGGACCACCACCAATCACAACAACATCAGTCTCACTAACTATCTGCGGAGTGTCGTTGAACATGATCGTCTCTCTGAAAGCAGTTGCATCACACGAGGACTTCTGTCGCCCGCACACCGTAAGCGAGCGACAACCATCGATTTTCGTCATGACTATAGGCGCGCCTGAAATAGTTGTCCAGACAAGTGTTGTTTTAACTGCACTTTAGGAGGACTCTGGACGTTTCAAAACGTTCATGGCCGGAAAACAAAAAAGCCCGCAGTAAACTGCGGGCTTTTGAGCGGAGAGAGAGGGATTCGAACCCTCGGACCCCATTTCTGGAGTCACATCATTAGCAATGATGCGCATTCGGCCACTCTGCCATCTCTCCTCACGATCAAAATCTGAGGTTACAGAGTGATTCGCGGGACACATGATAATCGGTTCGCGTTCGGAAACAAGTTCACCTGAATTTTCCCCGTTCTCGATGGTGCCCCTCTAACCGTCAAAAAACGATCGTTTCTTGACGGCAGGTAGTCTTCTCTTTAACCTCATTCAACGAAAACCTGAGAACCGAGGCTGGACACGAGCGATTTTGAAGCGCACTCTTGCTGTGTGGACGCCAAAATCGCTCTAGTCTACAACGTTCTTTGTGTCGATGTCTCTTAGACAGATCCCGCCTTTACCGTCGTGCACATCCCGAAAGATGCTCATGACGATCCGGTCCCCACCCTTACCGCCGGAGTTTTCCATGCTGACAATTCTTGGACGTGCCTCTAAATACTGTGACGGGATTTCTCGTCGCGGTTTCCTGAAAATCGGTGGCTTCTCGATGGGAGCAGCCGGTGGCGTCAACCTCGCGAATCTGATGCGAGCTGAAGCGGTCGCTGGTACGGCTGCGACGGGCCATAACAAATCCATTATCAATATTTTCCTCGGCGGCGGTCCTCCTCATCAGGACATGTGGGAGATCAAGACCGAGGCTCCTCGCGAAATCCGTGGCGAGTTCAATCCGATCGACACGGCTGTGCCGGGGATTCAGATCGGCGAATGCTTCCCGAAACTGGCGGCCATCATGGATCGCCTGGTCGTTGTGCGATCCGTTGTAGGCTGTGAAGGCGGACATGACGGTTTCCAGTGTTTGACCGGATGGGATCGCCGCAGCATGGAATCTGTCGGAGGTCGCCCGGCAATCGGTTCAGTTCTCGGAAAAATCTACGGTCCTCGTGATCCTGGAATCCCAGCGTCAGTCGCGCTGGCCAACAAAACTTCGCATGTGCCGTGGTCAGAACCAGGTCCAGCCGGCTTCCTTGGCGCGGCTTACCAACCATTTCGCCCCAACGGAAATGGGATGGAAGATCTGACACTCAACGGCGTCACACTGGACCGCCTTGACGATCGTCGATCATTGTTGAAGGGACTCGATCAGCTTAAGCGTCAGACTGATGCGACCGGCATGATGGCCGGAGTTGATTCGTTCACCGAAGCTGCGTTCGGCGTTCTGACTTCAAATCGCCTCGCTGCCGCCCTGGATATTTCTCAGGAGCCTGCCGAAGTTCGCGCTCGCTATGGTGACGGCAAGCCTTATCAGTTCCAGTACGACGGAGCACCGACCTGTAATGAACAGATCCTGATGGCTCGTCGTTTGGTCGAAGCCGGCGTTCGTTCAGTAACTCTTTCTTACGGACGCTGGGACAGCCACGGAAAGAACTTCGATCTCGTTCGCGATCATGGATCAAAACTCGATCAAGGTGTCAGTGCGCTGGTGCTGGATCTTGAAGAGCGTGGCATGCTGAATGACGTCACCATTTTGGTCTGGGGCGAATTCGGCCGTACGCCACGTATCAACGGCGGTGCCGGGCGCGACCATTGGCCACAGGTCAGTTGTGCTCTGATGGCGGGTGGAGGAATGAGGACGGGTCAGGCCATTGGCTCTACAAATCGTCTGGGCGAATACGCTGCTTCTCGTCCCGTGCATGTTCAGGAAATCATTGGCACGGCTTATCACAACCTTGGTATCGACGTGATGAATACGACGTTGGTGGACCCAACCGGACGTCCTCAGTTCCTCGTGGATCTTCGCGAACCCATGCGAGAACTGGTTTAGCCAACCTCGGCACAGTAGCCTGTGCAGCCTTTCTGGCCGCCGTAGAGTCGAAATCCTGTTGAAAAACGGCTGACGCCTCCACAGGGCTGCGTACGGTGGTCATCAGGCTTTGTACGACTTCGCCAGCCGACGATCAGAAACCTGTCTAAATGCAATTCGGGTCTGGTGCGCCTGTGTTTTCCGGGACAAACGTTGCACACCGGTTGAATCTCAACATGATGCAAACCGCAGGTCTGTCCGCGCGGCGTCTACAGCTCGTCGCGTTCGTCAGGTCTGCACCAATCCCGAAGTCCACGCGCTGACGACGCCTGTCACGACGACAGGAATCCACGCAGCGAGATCGGCGGCTATTAATCCCGTTCCGCCAAGTGCGAAACTGGCTTCCGTGAGTCCGTAAAAGACTCCCAGAACGGCCGCGCAGACCGCCATATTGGTAATCAGGCTGTGTGATTCTTTTCGAAACACCAGCGGCAGGGCGATCGCGATATTGATGAGACACAGAATAGGGCGAGTCAATCGGCAATGCAGGGCGATGCTTTGACGTCTCACCGGAATCGGACCAGTGGCCGGATTGCGAAGCCTCTGAATCAACTGGACCGAGGACAGAAACTGAACGTTCCGCCCTCGATTGTATAACTGATCGAAGCTGACATCCGACACGATGAATACGTCTTTGCCATTGCGACTCGGGATGACTCGCTGACGACCTTCCTCCGTCAGGATGTTTTCATCGAACACGCCAATCAGATTCTGCAGCAGCCAGCCGGATGGCGACTTTTCTGTTGCGTTGACGTACCGAGCTTTCTCGGCCTTCAACACAAAGAAGTGCCGCGACAACTGTGGCGTAGGCAACTGAAAGCCGGCACCAATCAGAGTTTGTTCTTTGATCAGAACCTGATCACCGTCAATATGCATCAGATGGTTGGAGTGGTCGTAAACGGCTTCGACTTTCTGCACCTGAGCCAGCTCACTGCCGCGCGGTGTCTGCAGAGGAATCGCAAAGGCCGGGATAACAATTTCCTGATTCAGAATCAGCGCGCCATTAAGGATCATGGCGGCCACCAGTAACGGCTTCAACAAGCGAAAAGCCGGAATCCCGGCCGCGAGGATCGGAAACGTTTCCGAGTTCTTGCGCAACAGACCCAGCACCGCGATGACTGACACAACGATCAGCATCGGTCCGGCCATCTCAAAGAACTGGAACGCCCGATAAAAGTAATACAGGCCTATCTGAGTCAACAGATTGGCAATGGTTGACGCGTTCCCCTGAAAGTCATCAACGTTCGTGAAGAGGTCGATCACGATATACAAACCGTACGCTGAAACAAACAGCACGACGAACGTGTGTATCAATCGTCCCAGCAGATATCGGTCGAAGGTTGTGAGCATCGCAGTGGTGAGTATTTCCGGGCGGCGCGGCAAAGACCGACCAAATAAGGATTCTGGGCCGGTGACCACGTCGCCGTTTCCCCAGGAAACAGGCAGGGGAATTACAGTTCAGCGATCGGTCTCAGGTCAAGAGCGATAAACAGGCTCGAAACAGGCCCCCCAACACTCCGGAGTGACCTTTGTGACTGAAAACCCCCAGATTCCCTAAGGAATGAACCGCACTTCGAAATTGCGGGACCAAACTCCCTCCCATCATGAAAAGCTCGTGCCTCTTTGTCCGTTTCCCACCTCAGAATCCAATGCGAAGCATTTAATTCTCTCTCCGATGGCCCGCAAAAAGCGGATGGCTGCAGCAGCAGCATCGCAACAAAAAAAAGGCCCGACACGGTTAAAGCGTCGGGCCCTGTCGCTGGCTTCTGATTCAGAAAGATCAAGCCTCTGATTTACTCGGACTTCTTTTCTTCACTCTTTGGCTCGTCTTCGCCCTCAACAGGAGGACGCTGATCCCGGCCTCGTCCCTGTCCACGACCTTCTGCCATGCGAGCGGCTGCGGCCTCAAGCTCACTTTTGTCCAGCGCGCCATCTTTGTTGGTGTCAGTTTGCCCGAGACGTTCACGCATGAACGGTGGGATCTCGTCACCGCTGAGTTTGCCATCCTTGTTGGCATCGGCACGTTCGATCATCTGAGTCAGGAACTCGCGACCGCCGAAACCTCCCTGACCTCCACCGAAACCAGCTCCCTGGCCGCCGGATCGTTCTCGAACCATCGCGGTCATCTCTTCTTTATCAATCACACCATCTTCATTCTTATCTGCGCGGGAGAACATGGACTGCATTCGCTCAGGCACCTCGTCCTTTTCAAGCTTTCCGTTCTTGTTTGCATCCATGGCAATAAGACGATTCATCATTTCTTCTGATCCGCCTCCGGGAGGACCACCAAATCCACGCCCCATGCCTTCAAAGTTTGGACGTGTTTCGGCCATGTCCAGTTTGCCGTCACTGTTCTTATCGAGAGTCTTCAGGGCGGTCGCTGCATTGCTGATTTCTTCAGCCGAAAGCTCGCCATTCTTGTCGGTATCGATCGCCTCAAGCACCGGGTTCGGGAAACGTGGGCGTTCCTGGGGACGATCACCTTCCGGCGGCTGCGCGATAGAAATCACGGGGACAGTCAGAGTCAGGACCATAGCGGCAAGCTGGACGGGCTTCATTGATATTCTCCGTGTGAACTGAAGACAGAATGTTTGTTTTCGACCGTTACTGGCTTGAACCCGGCTCAAGCCTGCCCAGACCGCATGATTTTGAGATTTTGCGGAATTGTCCGTCTGTCGAAATAATCCCCCGGGCTGCTATCCTACGTTAGCTGACGGTCTGTTGATTCGACTGGCAGTGCCGATTTCAGTCGGCATGAGTGTCATGTTTCCGGTTGGAATGTCGGCTGAAGCCAGCATGACAAGCCACGGTAGTTCAACCACAAGCCCGCTGGCAGGAACAGGCAAGTGTCAGGCTGCAATAACGAAAAGTGTCATGGCACTATCGAACGAGCGGCATCGCCTGGCAACTGGCAGGTTCGAATCGCTTCATTATGAAGCGATCCTTCATCCACTCGCAGGGATTCCGCGATGCCACTTTTTGAAATTGAAACTGAAGCCCATATCATGATCGGCTGGGCCTCCAGCCTTGAACAGGCTGAGCACATGGCTCAGAAGTACTATCCCGAAGAAAAAGTTCTGAGAATCACAAAACGCCCCCGAGATATCTGGGTCATCTCCAAACGTCTGCTGGGTCTCGAAGGCAAAACCCGTCCGTGCGATGTCGCGCGAGATTGCCTGGCTCGGGCCTCCGGCGACAAATTACACGCGATTCGGCTATACATGCTCGATACCGGCTCTGATCTTGTGGAAGCCCAGAAAGCCATCGAAGCCAACATGTCCAGCGGTTGGTAACAATTCATACCGTTCAGTGTCCCGAAATTTCCCTGCCCTGCTGTTGTTCGCAACGCGCTGACCTGAAGCTCTGAATTCATGAACCTGCTGACTCTTGTTCGAAGCCGTTTTATCGGACCTCTCTCTGCACTCGCGACAGATGTTGCGCCTTTGCTGGATATGATTCGTCCGGCACAGGATGCAAAGTTCGGTGACTTCCAGGCCAACTTTGCGATGTCGCTGTCAAAGCAGCTGGGAAAGCCACCTCGCGAAATCGCTGAAGCCGTGAAGAGCCAGCTTCAGATTGATGATCTCTGTGAATTTCCCGAAGTGGCTGGCCCCGGATTCATTAACCTGCGACTGAAAGATGCGTTTCTCGCGGAGCAGGTCGCAAAGATTGCCGGCGACGATCGCCTGGGTGTGCAACCCGCAACGACGCCTCGCCATGTAATCGTGGATTTCTCATCACCCAACGTCGCCAAGCCGATGCATGTTGGCCATCTGCGCAGCACGGTCATTGGAGACGCAATCTGTCGAACGCTGAAGTTTGCCGGACACAAAGTTACCAGTGACAACCATATCGGTGACTGGGGTACTCAGTTTGGAATGATCATCTACGGATATCGTCACTTCCGAAATCAGGCGGCCTTTGAAATCGAAGCCGTCTCGGAGCTTGCTCGACTTTACAAACTTGTCAATCAGTTATCCGATTATCAGGCAACTGTCAGCAAACTCCCGGCCACCGAACAGGCTGTAGTCGATGCTCGCAACTTACTGGCTCAACAGGAAAAAGCGGCCACGACGGATGAGAAGATCAAAAAGCAGTTGAACAGCCTGAAAAAACAGCTCACCGCCGCAGAAGAAGCTTTCAAATCTGCCACCGAGACTGTCAACTCCGTGCAGCAGAACGCGAGCCTGCTGGCCATGTCGAATTCTCATCCGGATATCGCTCGCAAAGCACGGGAAGAGACTGCCAAACTGCACGCGGGCGATGCTGAAAACAATTCCCTCTGGAACCAGTTTCTGCCTGCCTGTCTCGAAGCCCTGAATCGGATCTATGTGCGACTGGGGATCGAGTTTGATCTGACTCTGGGCGAAAGCTACTACAACCCGATGCTGGCCGGAGTCGTGCAGAGCCTCAAAGAAAAGCAACTGGCTCGCCTGAGCGAAGGGGCGACCTGCGTTTTTGTCGAAGGCAATGCAGCTCCATTCATCGTCCAGAAATCTGACGGAGCATTCACGTACGCCACAACTGATCTGGCCACGATTCAATATCGCCGGGAGACCCTTCACGCCAACGAATTGCTGTATGTCGTCGATAAACGCCAGTCGGAACACTTCCAGCAGCTCTTCGCCACGACTCTGTTGTGGGGCATCACAGATCTGAAACTGCTGCATGTTTCGTTCGGAACCGTGATGGGCAAAGATGGAAAGCCGTATAAGACTCGATCGGGTGATACGGTCGGTCTGGAAAGTCTCCTGGATGAAGCCATCACACGGGCTCGGCGCATCGTCGACGAAAACGACGAGAAGCGGCGTGAAGGAGCAATTCTTTCCGGGGACGAACGGGCTCGAGTGGCCGAGATTGTCGGACTCGGTGGCATCAAGTATGCCGACCTGCACCATAACCGCGAAAGCGACTATGTCTTCGACTGGGACAAGATGCTGGCCACAACAGGTGACACAGCCGCTTATATGCAGTACGCGTACGCTCGCATTTGCGGCATTTTTCGCAAGCTGAATCTGGATCGCAACACGGTTGCCACGAGCGGTGCCGCCGTGCTGCTGACGTGTCCGGAAGAGCGTCGCCTGGTGATGCAACTGCTGATGTTCGGCAACGCGGTCGACAGTATGTTGTCGGAGTATCGGCCTCATTTGCTGACGACCTGGCTTTACGAAACCGCAGATTCGTTCAGCAAGTTTTATGATCGATGTTCGGTTCAGGACGCCGAGTCTGAAGAACTGCGGACCAGCCGCCTTATTCTCTGCGACCTGATGGCCCGCGCAATACGAACAGGCCTGTCGCTGCTGGGCATTCAGGTCGCCGAGGTGATGTAGTCCGTCTCCTCTGACGTTGAACCAGCCAGCACGAGGGACTCATCAACCGCAAATGCCTCAACGCATTTCCGGGTGCATCAGTCTTCTTCGGCGAGACATTAATTGTTGGGGCAAGCACCATTCACCAAGCTTGTTACTGAGCGCACTGTAGAAGTCTCGCGCGAAATCGCGCCCTGTCTTATGAGCCGCATAAACCTGCTGGCCGAGTTCCAAAAATCGCTGGCGATGTTCGGCCATCCGAATCAGCGTCTCCGAACGAATCATGTGCGGACACAGGTCCCGATCAATCAGATCTTTCACGGCAGCGGCAATCTGCTGAGGATCATCGGCGACAACTCGCGTGAATCGAGGATCGAGCCAGGTGTCGCGTCCGCCAAGGCTCGCAGTAGAGACGACAGGCAATCCGCAAAGCAGATACTCAACAGTCGCGTACATCGTGCCTTCACAGGCGGACAGACATAGCCCAACCCGAGACTGGTTCAACAGATCATTGACTTCCGGTTCGTTCAGGACTTTCTTTTGGCCGTCATAGGTGAAGGCAGCCTGTGGCAGTACGGCCCTTATTCGCTGAAAATGTTCGTCCGAATCTTCCGGAGTCACTGTTCCGCCAATGATCAACAGCGACGGAATCTCCCGAGCAAGCTCATGACGCTTGAATGGTGCCATGCGCGCCGTATAGACCGCATCATAGATCCTGTCTGCATCAGGCTGGATCGAGAATATCCGCTCATCGACAAACGCATTGTGATTGATGAAGTGTGCCGAGATTCCCTGAGCCACAAGTTCTCGACAGACCGAGACATCATTCACGCAGTGCAGAATCCTGTGACGGGGTCGCAATTGGCGAGCACGCTGGTCGAGCCACGCAATATCTTCTGCCGTCTGATGCCAGAGATACATTGCGAATCGAGTGATAGGCTCATCCGGCATGAATTCTCCAGGATCCTCGTGACCCATGGAGTGATAAACAATCGGTGGGTCTGTGGAGATCCAGCCGCACACGATGCCCCTTCGCTCAACTTTCGGCTCAGCCGCTGATGAAACCACGAACTCATCACCAACAAAGCGAGTCGCTCGCCGTAGTCCCACTGCTCTGGCCTTCGACCACAAAGTGCTGATGTCGCCGATGTGCTGCACGAGACTTGGAGTGGGAAAGATCACACGAATGTTTTGCCGCTTCGCCCAGTCTCCGACCACAACATCAATCCCGGCCTGATAGTCGTGACGACATCGTTCGATCACAATCGGGTCGGCCAGAAAATCTTCTGCAGCCGTTCGGGAAAAAATCAATGCCACCGCGCCGTAAACCCAGGTCTCACGAAATTCGTGCCAGCCCGCATTCTCTTCCGTGTAGTCCGCACAGCAATACGGGGAGATGACAAAGCGATGGTCCTCCGGCCAGCGGATTTGTTCCAGATAGTCACGCACGGGCAGGTGAGAAGGCCATAACGCATCATCCTGAATCATCAGAAAAGCATTCGCCGCCGGAGACCGTCGCAGCAGTTCTGAAAGTGAAAGGTAGAAATTTCTCCAGGCTCCGGCCGCAGGATTGCGAACTGTTCTTGAGGCGGCAGAAAACTCCTCCGAGACTGAAACATCACCGTCGATAAACAAATGCAACTGATCCCAGCCACAGGCCTGAAGACTCCTGAGGCATCGTTCCAGCGTCGGCTGGCGACGCGGCGCTGTTGTGATACCCACGGCCCACGACGTCAGCGTTCCGCCC
Source organism: Planctomycetaceae bacterium (assembly GCA_044235005.1). Classification (GTDB taxonomy): domain Bacteria; phylum Planctomycetota; class Planctomycetia; order Planctomycetales; family Planctomycetaceae; genus SXXK01. The sequence continues at coordinate 10,252 of JBIIIF010000175.1, forward strand.
GTGTACTCCGGCATGGGCAACATTTGCAGCATCTGCTCGACAGTCCCTCGCGGTTTCGTCTCGTCACTCACGGGGCTCGTTGGCAAATCCTCTTCATCCGCAAAAACCAGAGGCAGACTGGCCTCGGCCAGATCTCGCACTTTGGCCAGGCGCTCGGTGATCTCCGAATCCGCGGCAAGTTTACCGTCAGTGAGGGCATTCTCACAGCGAGACCACAACACAGAAGCGACGACAGGATTCAGATCATCGTGCGTTGGCGGAAACGAACGGCAACACGCTTCGCAGGTTTCCTGATTGACTTCTGCAGCCGATGCGTCCAGTCCTCGGAGCAGCTCTCCGATGAATTTGCAGTGATGATTCTCGCCGTTCGCAACACGGTGTTCGCAAGAGTCCGGGCAGCGAGTCGTCATCAGGAAACGTCCGCAAATGGTCGCATGTTGTATACGTTGAGGGCTTGATTTCCGGTCAGAGTACTTCAATCGGATTCCCACTGCCAGGCAGTTTAATGCGACGATTAAGGCAAAGTATCTCTTGAGTCTGCTGTCTTGCAGGGTGTAACAAGCGGAGCCCCGACACAGCATTTTGCTGCCATTTGTTGCGCCTGTGTGTTTCTTGTCACAGACTGCGGCCCGGCACATTTCGTCACAACGGACCGCCAGGGCTCCGCGTCACCGCCTGCTTGTCGCCACTGCTCAGGCTCCGTAGAATCACAACCCGACCCTTCTTCTCCTTCCCAGAAACCTTACGGAGTTTCCCCGTGTCTTTTCAGACTCGACGCAGTTTTCTTCAAACAACATCCCTGATTGCCGCCGGAGCCATTTGTGGCACTCGCGTTGGTCTGGCCCATACGGCAGAATCCACGCTGCCGAAACTCGGTATTCAGCTTTACTCGCTGCGAGGCTACAAGCGAGAAGAAGCACTGCAACACGCCAAAGACCTGGGGTTTGAACAGGTTGAGTTCTACAGCGGCATGCTGGCCATTAACTCGACTGACGAAGAAATTGCAGCGACGAAGAAGCAACTCGAGAGTCTGGGACTAACGATCTCCGGGCATGGAGTGAATAGGTTCACGAAAGACGCGGCCGAGAATCGCAGGACTTTTGAGTTCGCTAAGAAGATTGGTGCACCATGTATCTCGGCCGATCCGGATTTCGATTCTTTCGATAGTCTCGACGAACTGGTCAAAGAGTTCGACATTCGAGTGGCGATTCACAATCACGGGCCGGGGCATCGTTACAACAAAGCGATTGATGTGCTGCGTGTGATCGAGAATCACGACGAACGAATTGGTGCGTGTGCGGATCTGGGGCATTACATCCGATCAGGCCAGAACGCCCCCGAAGTCATTCGCCTGCTGAAAGGCCGACTGTATGGAATTCACCTCAAGGACTTTGCCGAGATGAAGGACAAGACAAAAGGCGTGATTCTTGGTAAGGGTCACCTGAACGTGGAAGAAGTTCTTAATGAGTTGCAGTTAGCCGGCTTCCCGGCCAACGGGGCGTTCTCTCTGGAATACGAAGAGAACGAAAAGAATCCTCTGGCCGATATCCGCGAATGTGTGACCGTCGCGAAAACTGCGATGACAACCGTCAGCAAGCGGAAGTAGTCCGCCTGCGATCTTCAAGTCTTTCATGAGCCGCGACGACGCTTCACTGCGTTTTCGCGGCTCATTGTTTTTCGCCGCCAGCGTATCGGCCTGGTGTAGACACTCTCGTTTAACGGCAAGCCGTTCAATGAAGTAAAGTAGCAGGCACATTCGCTGTGCCGTAAACGCCAAAGCACCCGTCCGCGCGGTTGTAGTCGCGAACGATTGCATCAGGCCGAGTCTGTCGTCAAACTCCGGGGTGGTGGAACGATCCCCCGCCACATTACGCGACTATACCAAAGCCCCTCCGCCATGCTGTCCCGACTTGCTACTTATACTTTGTTCGGCATTGAAGCTCGCCCTGTTGAGGTTGAAGTTGATATCTCCCCCGGCGCAATTCCCAAAGTCATTCTGGTCGGACTGGCAGAAGCGGCGGTCAAGGAGAGCATTCATCGGATCGAACGAGCACTTGTCAACAGCGGCTACGGTCGTCCCAATGATCGAGTTGTGATTAATCTGTCTCCGGCGGACCTTCCCAAAGATGCAGCGTCTTTGGATCTGCCGATTGCATTAGGATTTTTGATTTCCGACGGACAGATAGAAATCGAAGAGGGCAAGAAAGTCGTTTACGTGGGTGAACTGGCCCTGGATGGCAGCCTGCGTCCGGTCAAAGGTGTTCTGTCCATGGCACTGGCCGCGCGAGATTCCGGGCAGACTCATATTGTCGTGCCGGCTGCGAACGCCATGGAAGCGGCTGTCGTCGAAGGCATTGACGTCATCGCGGTAGGAACACTGGCGGAAGCCGTCGGCTTTCTGACCGGGTTGTTGCCTCTGGATCCCGTCATTTTCAGTTGGGACAGCGCGCGACGCTGCTTTGGGGTTTACGATATCGACTACGTGGACGTCAAAGGTCAGGAAATGGCCAAGCGAGCGGTGATGGTGGCCGCAGCCGGATGTCATCATCTGCTGATGATCGGATCGCCCGGAACCGGCAAGACCTTGTTGTCTCAACGCCTGTGTACGATTCTTCCGGAACTCGAGCCCGAAGAAAGCCTCGAGACAACTCGCATCTACAGCGCTGTCGCGCAGTTGGAACCGGGGCAGCCACTGTTGTTGCGTCGTCCGTTTCGAGCACCGCATCATACGATCAGCGAAGCCGGACTTGTCGGAGGCGGCAGTATTCCTCAGCCGGGGGAGATCAGTCTGTCGCACAATGGAGTTTTGTTTCTCGACGAGTTGCCCGAGTTTAATCGCCGAACGCTCGAAGTGCTGAGACAGCCGCTGGAAGATCAGCACGTCACGATTTCGCGAGCAATGGGCAGCGTCACGTTTCCGGCAAATGTGATGCTGGTGGCGGCCATGAATCCGTGTCCCTGCGGTTTTCGCGGTGATCCGAAACGCAATTGCAGTTGTGCTCCGCTGGCGATCGAACGCTACCTCAGCCGCATCAGCGGGCCGTTGCTGGATCGTATCGATATTCATATCGAAGTGCCTCCGGTGCCGTTTCGAGAACTCTCTGAAAAGACGGAAGGGACCTCCAGCGAAACGATGCGACTGGCGGTGGTCGGGGCAAGGAAACGCCAGAATGCTCGTTTCAAAAAAGAATCGGTTCGCGTAAACGGCAAAATGAAACCGCCTCAGATTCGACGGTTCTGCCGTCTGGAGTCGGATGCGGAAGATTTACTCAAGCATGCGATGGAGGAAATGGGCCTGTCCGCGCGAGCTCACGACAAGATCCTGCGCATTAGTCGCACGATCGCCGATCTGGCGGACAGCGAGCAGATCAGTTCGGTGCATTTGACCGAGGCTATCAATTACCGCACCCTCGACAAAAATTACTGGCAGCAGTGATTTCCTTCCAATTCCCTTGTCGTGAATCACGACAGCGGCACGATCAGCCGTGAGTCTCCGTCTCATAGAATACCATCAACTCGAAACACCATCAGAGTGTCCCCGTGGTTTCATGCGTGCCGCCTGAATTGTTCGCTCTGACGAATGCGAGCGCAGAGCCGATTCCGATGAGCAGAATAAGGACAAGGCTGGTTCGCCAGAAAGGAGTACTGAACTTCGATCGGAATCCCAATTCCAGTTCGAGCGGTGCGTTCTCGGCCACCTGAACGCTGCGGGCGAACGTGTAAACTTCGCCTTCTTTCGGAAGACTGATCAGGATCGCCTGCGGTGCCGGATCGGTCGTGTGCTGATGCTGAACCAGCCTCGCGGCGATCTTCTGAACGACGGCGTTATCCTCCGTGGACCTTGGCCTGAGTCGTTTCGCCAGTTGCTTCAATCTGTTCGACTCGAATCGCGGTCGGTCCTACAACCTCCCAGCCCGCTTCATCGTAGCTCAAAGCGATCTCCTGCACCGCAGCCGTGCCGATCAGAACTGCCAGGCCCTCGGTTGGTTTGATCGCTTCGAGCTGAAACTCAAACTGGGCCTTGTATGTGACGACTGGCGGTTCACCTGGTGCGTCTGCCGGACTTGCTGCATTCTCGGGACGCGGGCTATGGACGACATAGCAAAGGCCTTCGCCGGTAATCTCACTCCTGGTGACTCGCAAACCTGCACCTTCAAAACGCGTCAACACGGCGGGAGCTTTGAGCAGAAGAATGCGGTCGCCAGGTCGTCCGGTCAGAGAGACTGTTCCGGTGGCTCTCAGACGCGAATCCTGATGAGTGATTTGCCACTGCTGAACGATCATAACGGCCACTCCATAACCGTCCGGAATTCCAGCGTTGCATGCGGACGTTGCGGACAGAGTAACAGCAAATAATGCGAGGATGTTGGTTATGAAGAATTTATTAGTCATGGAATTGAACCTTGAAGGTTGGTCGTTCGGCCCAGCGGGCATTGCGTTTGCGGCCCAACGGGTCATCAACATGTCAGCCCAGGGCGATGCCCCAGCTGATATGTAGTTGCCCCGTGCGGCGCGGAATCGCAATTGATTTTCACTAATACAACGCTGCTTCTGCCTCATCTGCAGGGCCTGTTCGATCATTAGCTTCAACTGCTGTACTCGCGTCTGGCTCTGACTCTGTGACGGCAGGCTGTCAACCAACTGCGACAACGCGTCTTTACGATGGATGGTACAACCATCACGCTGGCTCCTGAACTCGAATTGCAGAAGGAATTTCCTCCTGCCTCCAATCAATATGGGGAAAGCGTGTGGCCGGTCGCATTGCTGACGGTCTGCCATGAACTGAGCAGCGGAGCCGCGTTGATTCCAGAAGTCGGAGCCATGTACGGACCGAATGCGGTGTCTGAAACGTCTCTCATCGCACGCAATCTGCAGCGATTGCCGCCCGGCAGTGTTCTCCCGGGAGATTCCGGATTCGGCATTTTCTCCGTCGCACATCTGATCACATCTGCCGGACACAGGTTTGTACTGCGGATGA
>JBIIIF010000176.1:0-15197 GCA_044235005.1 Planctomycetaceae bacterium
ATGCGTAATGTGATGTAGCCCGTGTCTGGGAGTTTGCGAGCTGCTATCTCCCCGAGAATCCCTTGCCTGGCAGGCGAGTCGGGCGAGGCGTCGAGAACTTCGCGGGTGCCGCGTAAAGTGGCGTAAGACGGGCGTAAAACGGGGACACACCAGTTGCCGGGTGTAGAACGGAGACGCGAGAGACAAAACTCCGTTGTGTGAGATCTTGCTGTGTCCCCGTGAACTTCGTTGTGTGAGATCTTGCTGTGTCCCCGTAAACTTCAGGGACTTTTAGGGCACAAAGATGTCCGGACGACGATGATCTATCTGCATGTGATGAATCGCCCAGGTTTGGCGGTTCTTGGTTGTTGAGGCTTGAGCCTTGAGAATCCGCAACCGTGGATGAACCCCGCCGCTGGTGAGCAGAACCGGCGAGAGGGGACCGCCCGAGGCATCGCGAGTTTTAACCCCCGGAGTACGACGTCAAATCGCAAATGTGGCTCCTCGCGGAGCGAGGTCCGATGGTAGCCGGGGGGGTAATCTCTGGAAACGAGGAAACCAGAATCCACAGCGTCGCGGAGCGACGCATGATTGATTTCATGGTGGACTGCCAACGATCTCACATCAATTGTCGCTCCAAGACACAATCGATTGCTGGTGTTTTTGTCCCGGCCTTGAAAGGCCGGGCTACCATGAAGTGCCGCTCCGCGGCAAAGATGCCTGCACGACGATGATTCACACGCATGTGTTGAATCGTCCCGGCCTGAATGTGAGAGGTCCGGAGGATGGACTTTTTATTGTTCGAGATTTGAAATCTGAAATTTCAGAATCATGGGCCGGGGCCGACGGGTTTTGCATTTGATGCAAATCCGTTACAACAAACCCTGCCGTTACCCGCCCGCACTTTCATCCTCCCCGCACTTCCTCAACAGGAATCTTTTCCATGCTCCGCCGAATTCTGCTGACCGCTGGAATCCTGATCCTTCTCGCTGCTCATGTTTCATCGCCTCAGGCCAGTGCCGAGGACAAAATCGCCTTGAAGTCCGAAGGCAAAACCCTGGAAATCACCATTAATGATCAGCCGTTTGCAACTTACAATTTTGGCGAAGACCTGCCCAAGCCGTTTCTGCTGCCGGTGCGATCGCCGTCTGGTGTTGTGATCAATCGAGCGTTGGGTGACGCCTCCGATGCGGATCATCCTCACCATAAAGGCATGTGGAATGCCATCGACGAAGTGAATGAAGTGAAGTTCTGGGCCGAGAAGGGTTTGATTCATAACGTATCGGTCAAACCTCTGGCTAGCGGAGCCACCGCATCGTTTGAAGCCGTGAATGAGTGGCGTCATCCGGAGACCGGGGTTCCTCAGTTGACCGAAACCGCGATTATCACAATCCATCCCAATCGCCTGGTAGTTTATGACATGCATCTGGCGGCTTCGCACGTCGATGTGACTTTCGAAGACACCAAGGAAGGTCTGTTTGGATTTCGAGTCGCCCCGTCGATGAAAGAAAAAAACGGCGGCCATGTTGTCGCCTGCGACGGAACAGAAACCACAAAAGAATGCTGGGGCAAGGCGTATAACTGGATTGACTACTACGGCGAAGTTGACGGCAAGACCGTCGGGGTGGCCATCATGGATCATCCGAAAAACTTTCGGCCTTCTCGCTATCATGTTCGCGACTACGGTCTGTTTTCAATCAGTCCATTTGGGGAAAAAGCCTACACCAACGGAGCCAGCCCCGCTGCTCCTCATCACCTGAAGAAAGGGGAATCTCTGCGACTGCGTTACGCCATTTTCTTCCACGACGGGGACACGAAGACCGCTAACGTTGCCGGCGCGTGGGACTTGTTTGTGAAGTCTGCCGGGGAGTAGTGGAGTTCCTGGTTCCTGGTGCGGGTGGGCTGTGAGATCAGCGTGATGCTGTTCTTATCAGAATGGTTGCAAGGGGGCGAGGACTGTTGGGGCGGGTCCAGATTCGGCCGCTGGAGCTCAACTGAGTCAGTCCGCTTGCGTTGGCGGTGAGTGATTTCTGCAGCGATTGCTCAAGGTCGAAGGCTTTATCGGTTGCATGGGCCAGTGCGTCCGACGCTGGTGTCCACGCCCAGATAACAATTTCGAACTCGAATTCTGCAGGTTGCTCGTTACGGGCAACATACGCCTTCCGGCAGCTTTTCAGAGCTCTTTCGATGGCATTTCGAATGGCAGTGTCTGGCTGTTGCGATTGGGAATGAAGATCCAGTGCGAGTTGACCGTCGAACTCCACGGATCTTGAAATGTCGCAGTACCTTTCTAGTTCAGTGACGAGATGTGAAAACACAGGTCCGTTCACATCAACCGGCGAGTTTTGGTCAGTCATGAATTGTCCTGATTCTTCTTGCTCTGACACTCTCGGGCTTGCTTCACGCAATACCTTCTGACGGGAAGCACTGCTGATGGTTTTCGACTTTTCAGCAAGCTCCCTGGTCGGTTCATCAATTTCCTTACGGAACCCCGCAGCGATCACGGCGAAGTCTTTGCGACCATGGTCGTGCAGAGACCCGTTAAAAGCGGTTGTCACTTCCGAGAGATCGGCACCAGACTGGTCGTGAGTAGCAATGACCAGTACAGCAAAAGTCGTGAATAAGCACAGCAAAGTGCCTGTCAGACTCATTATTGAGGCATGAAGCGGCGACCTTTGCGACGCGGGAGTCAGGTCACGAATCATCGTTGCGACTCCTCACTGGTACGCATTTTCTTTGTTCGCAGGACGTGGATCTGCAGCTTATCCAGCGGCATGTTCCGGTTCAGGCTGATGGCCATTTCACTGATGTCCACGATCTGTTCGATCTCTGAATTTGCACGCATAGTGTCGAACCAGCGAAGAGCTGTTGTCCTGTTTCGAGGATTCACCTGAAGGGTCAACTGAAACTGCAGTGCCGAAGCACGACGTGTCAGGACTTCGAGCAGTTCCATGGGGATCTGCAGTTTCGATTGATCAGAAGGGTTCTCCGGCACGATGTCAATTTCGATCGTTACTCGTTCCAGCGGTGCGACGTCTTCAGGATTGTCCAGACGTCGCAGACCCGCTTCGACGGCCGCAAGAACATTCAGGCGGCTGGGTGTCGTCTTTTGAATGCTGGCGTCCAGAAGAATATCCTGCCGCAGATCTTCCGGCATCGCGATCTTCGCAGTCAATGCTCGCTCGACCGCTCGCTGTTCAGAATCTGCTGCGGACTTCGACGCGAGTGAAACCAAGAGAAACATGGTGCCAATCAGCAGGCCCGGGAACACAGCACGGAAGGCGTTCGTGTAGTTCGCAGTCTGCAAAGATTTTCCGGTTTGGTTCGCCATGTTTGACTACTCAGATTCATCGAAGTTGTTTTGTAATACGAATTTGATGATTCAAAAAGAGCCCCCCCCCGGGCCTCTCCCCCAGTTTTTTGCAAGAATGCTGCCATGCTGACGCCGGGCAACATTCGCAAAAAACCGGGGGAGAGGGGGCTAGAGTGCGAGGGCGTACTAAGCGGCGCGGTTTTTGTCGTCTGGCTTTGCGGTTCGTTCTCGAGGCGGGACCCAGGCTCGCAGTCTTTCTTCCACGATGTTCGGCGAGTTTTCTTCTATCAACGCGACGAAGCCATCTGTCATTACCTGGCGGATCAGAACCTCTTCGGCATGGCGAGATTCCAGTTTTCCGGCAAGAGGAACACACAGCAGATTGGCGAACAACGCTCCGTACAGCGTGGTCAGCAAGGCCAATGCCAGTCCCGAGCCCAGCGTCCGCGGGTCGTCGAAACTTCGCAGCATCTGCACAAGTCCGATCAAGGTTCCGGTCATGCCCCACGCTGGCGCAGCCGACGCCATCACTTCAAACAGGCGTCGCCCCTGCAGATGGCGGTGTTCGATGGCAATGAGTTCTCGCTGCATGGCTTCGCGGACGAATGTGGGGTCGTTTTCGTTGGAGGCCATCTCCAGCCCCATTTTCATGAACGAGTCAGATTCTTCCGCGGCTTCTTTTTCCAGCGCTGCCGTGCCCTGTCGCCGCACCTGAGTTGAGATAGCGCGAAAGCGACTCACGACCTCAGAGGCTTCCGGGAGGCTTGTGACAAAGCAGGTTCGTGCCACAGAGAAGGCTGCTCGCACTCGTTTCGCGGGAAAGTGAACCAGCACGGCCGAGAGAGTTCCTCCGATCGTGATGAATAATGACGGCAGGTGCAGCCACGACGGATTATCACCGGCCGAAAACATCGCGGTAAAAATCATCGCCAGCCCGGTGACAAGTCCCAGAAATGTGGCTACGTCCATAGGATTTCTCACGTTGCGAGAAGCATTCTGTTAATAGTTAAATACGAGTTCGCCTTCTGCCTTGTTGAGAACGAAACAGAGTGGCGGTTCATCATTTTGTTAATCACAACTCGAAAACGTACGCTTTGGGTTGTGATTGAGTTAACTCACGGTCACGCGGCTTGTTTCGTTTTGTAGATCTGAGCCAGAATTTCGGCGATCGCACGGAAAAAGTCGAAAGGAATCTCCTGGCCGACATCGACCGATTTGAACAATGCTCGAGCCAGAGGTTTTCTTTCGAGTACCGGAATGTTGTTTTCTTTCGCAATGCGAACAATATTCTTCGCGAAGACCCCCGCACCTTTGGCGACAACTCGAGGAACCTTCATCTGGCCGGGTTCGTACTGAATGGCAATCGCAAGGTGCGTGGGATTTGTCAGAATCACTGTGGCTTTCGGAACATCTCGCACGGACTGACGTCGCCGAGCTTCTCTCTGCTTCTTTCGGATGGCGGCCTTGAGATGCGGGTCGCCGGAGTCATCCTTCTGTTCCTGTTTGATTTCTTCACGAGACATCATCAGCTTCTGCTCGTTGCGAAACCACTTGACCAGATAGTCGATCAGCGCCAGGCCGAGAGAAACTCCGGCCATCGCGATACAAACATAGAGGCCCAGTCTCCACGCTGACGCTGTGAGAGACGCGACCGAGGCATGATTCTGAACGGAGAACTCCGAGCGGCGTATCCAGAGGCAAACAACTGAAATGCACAGCAGCAAAGTGACTTTGGCAACATTCATCAGCCCGGCAATGCCGGATTCCATAGAGACGATTTTCGAGAAGCCATTCTCGGGCAGCAGCCGTTCCCACTTGATCTCCAGAGCCTGGAACGAGACATGAATGCCGACTTGCGCGAAACCGAAGGCAATACCAATGACCATGATGCCGGGAACAAGGAAGCCGCAGATCGCTACCAGTTCACTCGTCATCCAATACGCACTTTCGGAGACGTGATGCACTCCCCAGGCTTCGGACGGAACTTCGATCAACCAGCGACGAAATCCTTCCATAAGACGTATGGCGATCGTCGAACCGGACCAAAGCAATACGAGGCAACCGGCCAGCAGCGCGATGGATGCTGTCAGGTCAGGACTAAAGACAACCTGACCCTCTTCGCGAGCTTCTTCGCGACGACGTGGTGTTGGGGCTTCTGTCCCTGTATTCTCCGGACCTGCCATTTATGTGGCCTCCTGTCCGACAAAAAGAAGCAACCCCTGAATGGCTCCGCAGATATCCGGGAAGAAGACAACCAAGCCCCCCATGCCGGCCACCAGACGCATGGTCATGCCATACGACATAAAATTGAATTGCGGCGCTGTGCGCATGGTGACCAGCACCGTTAGTGAGACAACAAACAGCAGGATGCCGACGGGGCCGATAATGACAAAGCCCTGATCAATGGATTGTGTCACGCTCCAGAGCACGGTATCCCATGATGGCATTTCCCAGCCCGATGCGGCCGGACGCACAACGAACGAGCGACCGATCATCCAGAACATGATGTGATGCAGATCCATCACGAAGAACAACAGCACGGCGATGGCTTCCAGAACCTGGGAGATCACATTGCTGCTTTGCTGGTCCATCGGCGACGCGAGGCCAGCCATCGTGAGTCCCATTTCCTGAGCCACCCAGGCCCCGGCAACTCGCACGGGAACGAAACAGAGGCTGAATAACCAGGCCAGACCGGCACCGAGAGCGGTTTCGCGGATCGTGAGCCAGGCCAGATGCAGCCAGGCACCGGCACTGGAGAAATCCCCGGCCGCCGAAAGGGCGATCTGCACGGAGTGTTGTGGCGCAATGACCGCGACCAGTGAAATGGCCAGTCCGATCTTGACCGTGGCCGGCATGCCCTGACCGTTCAGTGGCGGCAGGAACGCGATGAATGCTCCAACCCGGAACAGGACGAGCAGACAGGCGATAATCTGAGATTCGAGGACAGTCATAACCATTATTGAGTCACCAGGATCATGCGTTCCATCATACGCAATGTAAACTCTGAAGCCTGCTCCAGTGTCCATGGCAGAGTCAGCAGCATCACGGCGCCCACGGCGATGATGCGGGGGGCAAATGACAGGGTTTGTTCCTGAATGCTGGTGACGGTCTGCATCAGACTGACACCAAGGCCCACGACAAGACTCACCGCGACAGCCGGGCCGGAAAGCCACATCGAAGTAATCAGCAGGTCCTGCCCGATCGCCACAACGTCCAACGTTTCCATGATTCTGATCCTTCTGTTCTTATGGCTTCTTCGCGGACTTTGATTCTGTGTTGCGAGTACTCATTCGCAGCAGAAACTTGCTGGCCAGAGCTTCATCCTGCAGGGCATCCATGATGGCTCCGGATTTTCTTGGTTCCATCATTCTCAGGATGTCCACGACGAGGTCAGTGCTTCCCTGAGCGTCCATTTCGCGGAGATTCTTCGCGGCAGATTCCGGAGGCATTCCCTCCATAAACTTGGCGACCTCTTTGGGATTCTGGGCCGGCGGAGCAGCATTGGGATCCGCTCCTGCTTCGGGAGTATTGCGTCCTGTCGTGCTGAGAAATGCCCGTTTATCCTGCTCCAGGAGAATTCGATCGGCTTCCAGCTTAATGCGGTCCTGTGCCATCTGACGTTTGTCGCTGTCCACGCTCTCTTTATCCTTGAGCCAGTTTTCGCGGTCGCGTGCCAGCTTCTCGCTATCCTGATTGACTCGCGTCTGCGTGTCTGCAAAAGCTTTGCGATCATCTTCCAATGATTTTCGCTTGATCGCCAGCTCGTTCTCTGTCTCTGTCAGCTTCTGCTTTTCGGCTTCCAGCGTCTTTTTCGCGAGCTCCAGTTCGGCCTGTTCTTTCTTCAACGTGTCCGAGTCGCCGCTAAACGAGGCTCGGTCCCGAAGTAACGATTCAGACTGAGCGGCGATGCGTGCCAGCAGTTCTTCCTTAGCGGCCCGCTGATCACTGGTCTGAGCCAGCAGGTTCTCAACTTCCTGCTGAGCCGATGCGAGATCGGCAAGGACAAGACGCTGCTGAGATTCGATTTCTCGCAACGATTCTTCGCGTTTACGAATCGATTCATCCCGCGATTTGAGACTCAGGCCCATCCGTACGATTTCTTCAACCGTCATTGGTGTCGCACGAACCGCTACGGGCAACTGTTCATCGTGCCCTGTTGAACCGTGATCGTTTGTACCTTCGTTCAGATGGCTGCCGGCTCCGTGTCGTTCGGCTGTCCGGTGCTCATTTGTTATTCCATGCGACATCGCTGTGGCAGAGCGATGATCCCCGGCCGGTGTCTCGCTTTCTTCAACGACATCCGTGTCTTCCTCTTCTTCATTCTCAGCGGTCGCCGCCGGCGGAGCGGACTTCTTCATCATGAACATCCCCAGTCCGGCGGTTACCCCGAACATTACTCCGCCGTACAGCAGCATTCCCAGAATCTTCTTCATGACTTGTTATCCTGATTGATATCCATCTTGCGGTAGTAAGTCTGTACGGCTTGTTCCAGGAGTTGATTCTCTTCGATTCGCATCTGTTCTTTGCGGTGTTCAGTCAACTCGCGGTGGATCATCTCTTCCACAATCTTGAGTTCTGCTCTGGCTTCCTTATGTTCCTGAAGAGCAATCTCCAGTCGATCGTCGGCCATTCTGAGTGCTTCGTTGTCCAGTTTGATCTGATGTTTCGCTCGTTCTATCTGGGTCGCCATCGACTGCAGAATTGATCCCGTTACGCCTAATCTCATTCCAGCGGCTGTTTCGGTTTCAAAACGGGCCAGTCTCAGTTGTGACTCATCGCGTCTTCGTTCCGCCTCAATCCTTTCCGCGTTTCTCGCCGCCGCCGCCGCTCGGCAGACATCTTCCTGCTGAGCCCGCAAGCGGCGGATTTTTTCGTACCGGGAAACGAAGCGTTTCATTGGGGGGATTGGTTCCTGGTTCTCTGTTCCTGGTTCTTTGTGCCTGGTGTGACGTTTTATGGGGCAGAGGCTTGGCTATCGTCTGTCCGTGCTACCACGGCCAGGCATCTGCGAGGTTCTTGAGTTGTTTCTGAGTGTCTTCCCAGTTCGATTTTCGATTCACCGTCTGCTGCAGGAACTTCTTTGCTTCAGGCATGATCTGGACGGCTCGATCAACCTGCTTTGATGTCCCGGCTTTGTACGCTCCAATCTGGATCAGATCCGCGATCTCCGCATGAGTCGCCAGCAAGGATCGCAACTTCTGAGCATTCTTCTGGTGTTCGTCGGAAGTGACTTCCCGGAAAACTCGGCTGACGCTCGGCAGCACATCGACAGCCGGGAAATGTCCGGTCGCGGCAATCTTGCGGCTCAGAATTATGTGCCCGTCCAGAATCCCGCGTGCAGCATCCGTGATGGGTTCATCCATGTCGTCACCGTCAACCAGCACTGTGATCAGACCCGTGATGGCACCTTTCGGACCACAGCCCAGACGCTCCAGCACACTGGCCAGCAGAGACTGCACCGACGGCGGATAACCCCGAGAACCCGGTGGTTCGCCCAGCAACAGTCCCAGTTCTCGCTGAGCAATCGCGAGACGCGTCAGACTGTCCAGGAAGAACAGCACATGCTTTCCCTGATCACGAAATTCCTCTGCAATTGTCGCAGCGGTCAGCACCGCTTTGATTCGCATCAATGGCGTCTGATCGGATGTCGCCACGACCACGACAGAGCGGGCAAGGCCTTCTTCGCCCAGACAGTCTTCAATAAACGGCAGAACTTCACGACCGCGTTCTCCCACCAGTGCGATGACATTCACATCGGCTTCCGCGTTCTTGGCGATTTCTCCCAGCAGAGTACTCTTGCCGACGCCACTGCCCGCAAACAACCCCACACGCTGACCTCGCCCAATCGTCAGCAACCCGTCGATCACGCGCTGGCCGGTGACTAACGGCTGAGTAATTCGGCTGCGCTGCATTGCGTCGGGAACAGTTGCCGTCTCTGGGCGCCATCGACGAACTCGTAACGGTCCACGATGATCGATCGGGCGGCCAATGCCGTCGATGACTCGAGTTAACAGCCCTGATCCGACCGGTACTGACCGACTGCGACCATGACCGACAATCTCCAGCCCGGGCTGTAAACCTGCGGTGCTGTCGAAGCACATCAATTGAGATTCCGTTGTATCAAAGCCGACAACTTCCGCAATGACCTGTTCGCCCGTTGGAAGTCCAACGGAACAGGACTCTCCGACGAACGCAGGCATATCGGCCCGCAACAATCCTCGAACGCTACGCAGTTTCCCGACGTTCCGGAAAGCGGCGCAGTGTCCGGGAAGTTGAGCCATCTCCTCGACGTTCAACCTGAGAGTCATCCAGTTTCTCCATCCATGAGCGGCGGATGTTTTCCAGCCGCGATTCCATATCTGACAACACGATGCGACGCCCGGACTCCACGCGGCATGTCCCACGAGAAAGTGTCGAATCATCGAAGCACGAGACATTCTCCAGCATCCTGCGCCCGGCAGGATCTCGCATCAGGTTCTTGAGCAGGTCATGATCAGCCGGGTTCAATCGCACACGCACAGGCTGGTCGATTTCCATTTGATGCAGCGCTTTGCGAATCAGGTCATCCACCGCGAATTCGCCTCGATCTATAGCCACACCCGTTAGCCAGGAAGTGGCCGCCGTCGCAAGTTCCACGGCGACTTCCTGCATCTCCTGCAACGACTGACGATGCTGGTCCTGAAGTTCCATCACGAGTTCTGCGGTGTTGGCCAGCATTTGGCGAAGATCAGTCAGCTCTTCGTCTGACACTCCGCCCAGACCGACTTCTTCTGCCGTGACGACCTCATGAGTCGCTCCGGATAAGACCGGAACGGCGTTGGACAATGCCAGCGGTGTCATCACTCGCCCCGCGGGATCGGTAATCACCGATGCGACGGACGTTGGCAGATGACTGGCGGCAGATTCCTGATTCGCAGTTTCGACGTGGGATGAAGCGTTTTCGTCACGTTCTGTTTCTGCTTCAGAACCTGAGTGAAGCTCCACTGATTCGTTTGCTTCGGACTCCGGTGTCGGGTTCTGCTCACTCTCTGCGTGCTGTGCCTCGTTCTCACGCGCAGACTCGATCGTAATCGTCTGGTCTCCGACAATCAGCGATCGAGGTGAGCGTTTGAGTGTGATCTGTAGTGAGTTCATGAAAACAGCGATTTACGAGGGCGTAATTGAGTGTCTGGCATCAGGCGAGAACCATGAATGATCAGGATTCGCTTTCCATATCAATCTTGGCAATGACTTCCGCGATTGCGTCACGTGCCTGCTGGATTCGAGTCTCCGAAACGTTCGTCATAAACTGCATTTCTTCTTCGATCGTCTGACGTGCTCGTTTAGACAGGTTCGCAAAGATCGCATCCTTAACAGTGTCGTCGGCACCAAAGAGAGCCGTGGTCAGGTTCGTACTGTCGACTTCTCCCAGAACTCTTTGAACCACTGCTTTGTTCAGAGCTGCGATATCGTCAAAGCGATAAATTCTTGTCAGCAGCGACTTCGCCAGATCCGGATCCTGCTCTTCGATCGCGGCCAGCATATTGCGTCGTCCGGCTTTCGGAACACTCCGAAGCACTTCGGCGACTCGATCGGCATGGTTTCTGGTGTCAGGCGGTTCTGCTGAGAACTGACGTGCCCGCAGGAAAGTGGCCCGAGCAATTCGATCGACCAGAATCGCGGGAGCATGTTGTTCCTTTGTCAATTCCTTCATCACCAGCTTCTGATAGTCCAGCTTCAGCAGGTTCAGAATATCGCCCGTCAGCTTTGCAGGCAGATTGCTCAACAGCATGGCGGTCGTCCGTGACTGTTCAGAGCCCAGAGCCTGAGCGATCTGGTGAACGCTGAGAGTTTCCAGATCCTTGAGTGGGTTCTCAGACATCGGGATAGTTTGCGTGGCCGTCATGGAGTCCTCCGGATCTGATCCTTGTTCCGCGTTCGTCTGGTCCGCGTTCTGCTCTGCCGCAGAATTCTGTTCGCCCTGCTGATTCATCAGAGCCTGCTGTTCGGCTGCCAATGCTTCTTCACTTGATAGTGCCGTTTCAGGCAGCGATTCGAGGGCTGTTTCCTGAGTGTTTTTCGCTTCTGTCGTCTGAGCCGTCCCTGTCCCTCCGCCAGCGCTGGCCGAGTAGGCAGAGGTTGCGGAGTCGATCGTGACCGGAGCGGCTGGTTCCTCCACTTCCGGGGGAACAGGTTCGGGAGGTTTTGATTTCAGCGCGAACTGGAAGAAGCATTCGAACTCATCCAGAACTTCCCGCTGGCGACTAATCGTCGAGAGATGCGGCGTATCAGCCTTCAAAGCGGCCCGCAGTTTCTGGGCTCGCTCAGGCTGTAGCCGCTCCAGAACCGCCTCGGCGACTTCATCGCCAAGCAGTTGCAGCAGTTCCAGAGTTTGTCGTTCGCGGTCCATTGTCCATCCGTGGACTTGGGGTTTACTAAAATGTCACGTCACGGAATTGATCGGTTCCTGTCGACTCATGGCCTCAGGCCGCTCGTCGTCCTTCGTTAGTAGTCCCATCGGTATTTCTTGCTCGCGGCACCGACGCATTGCCGGGAGTTGTCGCGGTGGAATTATCGCCTCCATTAACGGGCGAAGGTGTCATTGGGATTGTTGGTTCCTGCTCGTTCAGCCACGCGGAGAGAACGTTCGCGACGATTTCCGGATGAGCTTTCGCCTGTTCTGACAACGCTGCAAGTCGACGAGCATCAGCCAGCGGGATTCCCGGGCCGACCGTTTCGGTGATGACAATTGGTTTCATGCGTTTCATCAACATCATCCCGATAAGGAAGGCCAGAGTGGCCGCGAGCCCCAGTGAGACAGACTGAATCAACGGCTGCCATTGCTGCCAGTCGAATCCGGGGACAGCCGGGACTTCAACTTCTTCCGGTGCCAGAGGCGCAAGGACAACTTCGATTACGTCCTGCCGATCGTCCTGAATGCCGACCGCATTTCGGACGATCTTCTCAATCTGTAGCTGATCGAGAGCGGGTGTTGTGGATGGATCTGCGGTACCCCCGGCCGGGGGTGTCACAGAGCTGACATCAACGATGGCGGCCACGGACAGTCGGGTAATCGTGCCCGGGTTCTTGGTCAGTACCTCTTCTGTCTTCGAATTCTGATAAGTCGTTTCAACCTGTGAATTCTTGTAGTTTCCATTGCCATTGCCTCGTGCATTCGGGTCTGTTGGGATATTTGAAGGCGTACCGGCAATTCCAATGGGAATTGCCGGGGCAATGTCATTCTTGCTGTCCAGAACCTTCTCCTGAGTCTTCACGTTCGCGTCAGGATCAAAGACATCCTTCTTCTGTGTCATCGTGTCAAAATCGATCTCGGCTGTTACCTGGACGATGGCTCGCACGCCATCCATCTGACGCAGCATGGTTTCCGCTTTGTGTGCCAGCGAAGCTTCAACTTTCTGACGATACGTCAGCTGCATATCCAGATCAGAATTCAGTCCTTTCGATGCGTTGAATTGGCGTCCATTCGTGTCCGACAGAGCAATATTGTTTTCATCAAGGCCAGGTACAGAATTGGCAACGACGGTGATAATTGTCTGCGCGGTCGGGCTGGATATAGAGTCGCCTCGAATGGGTTCAATGACCACGGCCGCCGTAACAGGTGACTGCTCGATCGAGAACGGCGATTCATCAGGCCGACTGATCGTGACAGTCGCCTCGCGAATTCCCTTAATCTGCTTGATCGCTTTCGCAATGCGTCGTTCCAAAGCCTGTCGACGTCGGTCTTCTTCAGTCCGCGGCGATTCGAAAAGACTCGGTCCGATGGATGTTTCAGGCTCTTCTTCCGCGTTGAGCAGCCCCGCCAAAGCCTGGCGAGCACGCCCGACGTCCCCGCGACCAACGGAGACAGCGGAGCTGGACAGATTCAATTGATAGTCAATCTTTTCAGTATCCAGAACACCGGCGATTTCTACGGACCTCGACGGCGTCAATTGGCTCGCAATCACGATGTATTCGGGCTGTGACGCCCAGATCAGTGTCCCGGAAATCGCTGCAATACAAGCCAGAGCCGCTGCAATAAACCCTGTGCGCTGACCAATGGTCCAGCGATTCCACAGGGCCAGCGCTTGTTCCTTGAGTGAGTTCCAGAAGGCCATGATTCTCTTCCCGACGTAACTTTAAACAGTGAGCCTTGTCGTACCAGCGACTCGATGAACAGACCACTAGATCTGCATTCTCATGACTTCCTGATAGGACGCGATCAGCCGATTTCTGATTTCCATCATGAGTCGAAATGCCAGGTCGGCTCTTGACGTTGTCAGTACCACTTCATGAATACTCTCCGCTTCCCCGGTCACCAGTTGCTTAACGCCCGTATCTGCAATCTGTTGCTGCTTGTCGGTCTCATTGACAAAGCCCCTCAGCAGGTCCGTGAACGGAAGACCTTCACGTGCTGACTCGTTGCCTCTGATGGAGAGAGGAGCTATCGAAGGTGGTGTCTGAGTAAGCCCGTCAGGCCCGTAGAGTGACTGCAGTGCCATCAGCGGAGACCTCGCAGAAGTGACAGAGCCTGTTCAGCCATCTGTCGAAATGTCTCCAGTGACTTCAGATTCGCCTCATACGCCCGACTCGCTGTTACCAGATCCACCATCTCGTGTGGAATATTGACATTCGGCATTTGAACATAGCCGTTTGCATCAGCATGAGGATGGCTCGGATTGTGAACCGACGGTCCCGGTGTTGTGTCTTCATTGATCCCTACAACATGGACTCCATGAAGATCACCGACATCATTCGCACCGCCCCACATTACGTTCTCCATCGCAGCGGCGAACGTCACCTGCTTACGCCGATAGGGCCCGCCTTCCGGAGTCATGGTGGAATCAATATTCGCAATGTTGTTGGCGGCGATTTCCATTCGCAGCCGTTCGCCAGTCAGGCCGGATGCGCTGATCTCCATGCCCGACAAAATCTGTCCAAATGCCATCACACGCCTCCTCTCGTTTCAAACTTCCTCGGGTGCCTTAAGATCCCTCAATCGCCAGTCGCATTCGTTCGAGATGGCTTCCCAGCAACTGCACGTAAGTTTGCTGCAGCATCGCGTTCTTGTTCATCTGGCCAATTTCCCGATCCACGTCGACGTTGTTGCCATCAGCTCTTGTCTTGAGTCCCGGGGTCTCCACAATCTCCGGAGATGCCTGCCCGAAGCCATTCCCCTGCAGTTCCTGGGCAAGCTGCGCCTCGAATTCAACATCCATGCGGCGGTAGTTAGGCGTGGTGACGTTCGTCAGGTTATTGGCGATCACTCGCTGTCGCATTTCCGACGCTTCGATCAACCGCCCCAGCAGGTCGAATTGAGAATTGATGGATTGCATAAATAAACCTCCACGTTGGGGTGCTGATCCGGCCAGCCGCGAAGTCTTTGGGACCATTCCGGAGTGGTTCCGAATCCTCAGAAAAAGACCTCACGTGATCGGCATCGGCATGACCGTGGTGATCGCTACAATCAGAACATCCGTCAAAACTTATCTGGCTTACCAGTTCTCGAATCGCAGGAGTGGGCTCACTGTCGCGTGAGGGGAAACATTCTCTGTAGCTGGTATTCGCCTGTGTTTTGCGGGTGGCTCTGTGTCTGAGAGTGCGTTCCGGGGGGCTGCTCTTTTTATGTGACGGAACGGTGGTGGCATGAAACGAATGGGAGTGTTTGGCAAATAATTCAAGACCTCGCCAGTGCCATTCGACTCACAAAGAAGTATGGTTCGGTCTCATTGACCGCTCCCGAAATTCCTTCGAGCCCTCTCATGCAGGTTCCACTTCCTCCAGCGGCTTCTACGGAAGCTCGCAACACCGCTTCCATGTGCATCGACAGTTTATCCGCGCTGGAGATTGTGCAGCTCATGAATCAGGAAGATGTGGGAGTCGCCGCGGCTGTGGCAAGGGAATCGACAGCGATCGCACAGGCCGTTGA
>JBIIIF010000177.1:0-15141 GCA_044235005.1 Planctomycetaceae bacterium
GCGCGTAGACTCCCCAACCGTTGCCATCCTGAGCAAATGACTGCCAGACAACGACGGAGCGTCCTGCAGAATTCATTGCAATGATTGGCAATGTCTGATCGCCGGTTGTGGTGGTGTTAACTCGCGTTTCTGCAGCCGCGGTAATCAGCTGTGCAACGACAAATGTCCTGACAAAGTCGCCGCCAGGCGTTCCGTTTGAATCTCCGTCGAAAGAGGCACCGCTTTCATCGTGGATTGAATCCTTCAGTCGTACGGTAAACTGGCCATCATCGAGAGGTGTCAGGAAACTTAAGACTGCGGCATAGTTTTCCCTCTCTGAGTCATAGCCAAAAGTCACGTTGCTGATCTGGGCGGTCACGTCCGCCTGATTCTTAAGAATCTGCCAATTCGATGGATTCAGGACACTATTGACTCCGTTCCTTCCGCCAGCGGTACTCAGGGCGTCAGCAAAAGTGACCGTGAGTTCATTCAGAGGAGCCGCTAGCCGCAGAGCGTTCGGGACCACACGCAGACCATCGAACACCCCGCCGACCTGTGCCGCGACGTCCGTCACCTGCACCACAAAGACTTTCTCGAACGACAACCCACCCTGATCCGTTGTACGAACTCGGACCGAGTAACTGGATTTCGTTTCGAAATCGAACGGAGCTACGGTCTTCAACGTATTGCCGACGATCGTGAACTGAGCGTTGTCCGTGTCACCGGCGCCGCTGACCAGCGAGTAGGTAAAGACATCCCCGGAATTCGCATCGACGGTGGAGAAGTTCCCGACATTGGTGCCGGATGGTGAGTTTTCTGCAACGGTATTCGACGAGAGAGCCAGATCTATCGGAGCCGCGTCGAACTGAAAATTCACCAGTGACGACAGTTCGTCGTTCGTCAGAAACGCCGCCGCTTCACCGCCGAATCCATTAGTCGTCACCAGAGCATCCGCTGATGCAATGGCTTCAGCGCGAGTTGTCCCCAGCACTGTGAAATATGCCAGACGCCTGGTTGCTCCCGCAGGCACCGTCAGGTCATACGTCCACTCAACATTATCATCGATCACATTCACGCTTGTCGGCTGCAATCCATAAGGCCCATGCAGCAAGTGAATGATCGCCGGAGTCCCCGTGCCATCGGCATCGTCAGTCCCGAACCAGAGATCCGTTGGCTCAACAAGCAAGTCACCGTCGGATGTTGCAAAGACAGATGTCGTCGCATCTGAGCCGAGATTGCCGACGATTCGAATTGGGGCTGTGATGGCGGCGCCGGTAGAGTTCGAGAATGAATCAATGGTCCGAGCAAAGTCTTGTGAACCAGCGGATGGAACAGTCAATTTGCGTGAGACACTGAGCGACGAAACGAGCTCGGGGTTCGTTCGAAAACTGGCGCCGGAGTCGGCTAATGTTGCAGTCGGGATATCGACGTTCTTAGAAACTTGAAAGGATGTCGCGTGGGCAACTCCCCAAAGTTTGCTGTTGGCGCCAAGTGTTTCCAGCTTGATCGAAATCTTGTCCCCGGCGACCAGGTTGAGTCGGTCGGTGATATCGACCGTCTCATATGGAGAGTTTACATTTGCCAACAGTTGATGAATCTTTGAGCTGATGACAAATCCGTTTCTGGCAATGGACAGAATGACCGTGCGATTCGTGAATACGTCTTGCAAAGTCACTCGGGCAGAAACGGTGTAATCACCGTTGGTCGGCACGGTTTGCTCACTGGTCGCTGTGTTTGCCGATGGTGACCCATTGCCAGTCGAGACTAGCAAGTTGAAAGGAACAGTGGCCACTCCGGAAAGTGTCGATGTGTTGTCCGACTGCATGACAGTTGTCCGGATGGACGATATCGCTTCCAGACCATTGGCGACTTTGGACAGCTGGAAGAATGCGGCGTGGGCGCCCTGATTGTAAAGCGTGCTGCTTCCAGAAAGTGTTTCCAGCCTGATAGAGATCTTGTTTCCCGCCACCAGTACCAGGCGGTCCGAAATGTCGATTGTCTCGTACGCAAAGTTGGAGTTTGCGACCAGTTGATAGCGTTTCGAGCTGACAAGGGCTCCGTCCCTTAGAATAGATAGTACAACAGGGCGATTCGTATTGACACTTTGCAGCGTAAGGCGAGCTGAAACTTCATACTCGCCGTCGCTGGATACCGTCTGCTCACTAGCACTTGTGCTTGCTGCCGGTGCTCCGGGAGCGGTCGATACAAGCAAGTTAAAGGGCACCGTAGCGAGTCCGGGCAACGTAGATGTGCTATTCGACGACATAACCGTCGCGGGGATCGCTGACGCCGAATCCAGGACCTGTGATATTCTCGAGACGTCGAAGAAGGAACCGTGAGGGTTTCCAGTGTAGAGCGTACTACTTCCGCCGATAGTTTCCAGTTTGATGGAGACCTTGTCCCCGGCCAACAAATTCAGCCGATCAGAAACGTCGACAGTCTCGTAAGCAAAGGTCATGTTCGCCAGAAGCTGGTGAATCTTTGAGCTTATCACAGCTCCGTTTTTCGAGATGGATAGAACTATGGCGCGATTTGTCGATACGTTTTGCAGTGCTATACGCGCTGCAATGAGATACTCGCCGTCCGCTTCAATCGTTTGATCATTAGTCGTTGTGCTGGGTGTCGGTGCCCCGGCTGCAGTCGATACCAACACATTGAATGGAACGGTGGCTACTCCTGTTAGAGTAGACGAGCTATTCGAAGCCATTACTGTGCGTAAAAGAATTGGGGATGTTCCGCCTACAACTCCCGCTGAACCTATTGCCAGACGGCCATGCCCGTCGAACGCAAATCCCGGCCCGTGGACAAGTTGTCCCGCCCCGCCCCCGCCAATTTCCGGATCAAAGATCAAGCCGTTTGCGGACGTCAACGATGTGTTGAGTGGGCCGACAACGAAGTCTCTCCACCACTTCGCTCCTGATATCCCGCTGTTGTCTCCATCGAGCGCGTTGCCGGCTAGGTCTGTGATGGCGTCTTTCACGGTGAGGCGGTAAACATCGTCAGTTAATGCAGCAAAGTTCAGCCTGGCTGTGCCCGTTACCATTGTCACCAACGAGATGTTTACGATCGGATCATCAGAGTTCCCAAGTAACCCGTCTGCTCCTGCTCGGCGGAGTTCATAGTTACTGGCTGTGGTCGCTCCGACCATCGATTCACTGAAGGTGACCGTCAATGATGTGGCATTGGCGGGGAGTGTACCGCTTGCCAGGAAGCTGGAGTTCGTCACCTTTGGAGGAATCTCGTCCATGTCAAAGACGTTGATCGTTATCGCCTTCTCGAAAGGCAGTCCTCCAGGATCAGTTGTGCGGAGACGGACGGTATAACTAGGCTTGACTTCAAAGTCGAATACCGCTTTCGTCTTGAGTTCCCCGTTAAGGATCTCGAACTGAGCGTTATCGGTGTCTCCGGTTCCACTAACCAATTGATAAGTGAAGGAACCGCCACCGTCAGGATCCACTGCTGAAAGGGTTCCAACTGCCGTTCCGATGGGCTGGTTTTCTGTTACAGAGGTGTTCGAAAGGGTAATGTCGGTGGGAGCTTCGTTGACGTTCGATACTGTGATTGTAAAAGCCTCATCGTACGTCAGCCCATTTTGATCCGACGTGCGAACTCGGACCGACCGAGTGCTGCCTGCTTCGTAGTTCAGTCCTGTCAACGTTCTGAGACTGTTACCAACGATCTGGAAACTTCCGTTGTCAGTGGAACCCGTGCCACCAACCAGGGAGTATGTAAAGGTGTTTCCGGAGTCTGGGTCGGAACTGCTGAAACTGCCGACGGTTGTGCCGGCCGGTTGATTTTCCGAGACCGTTGTGCCGGACAAGGAGATATCGGTGGGGGCTTCGTTGAGATTCGTGACGGAGATGCTGAAGGCTCTTTCGAATGACAGACCGGCCTGATCCGTCGTTCGAATTCGGACAGACCGAGAACTTCCTGCTTCGAAATTCAGTCCTGTTGCGGTGCGCAACTGGTTGCCCACGATTTGAAAGCTGCTGTTGTCGGTGGACCCTGTGCCCGAAACCAGAGAATAAGTAAACGAGGTGCTTCCACCGGCGTCGGTTGTGGACAGCGTTCCGACAGTGGCTCCGGAGTCGTTTTCGTTAACCGTGCTGGCGGACAGACTGAGATTCGTCGGAGTAGATGTGTTGTCGGTAATGGTCAGGTCGCTGATGGCGTGTTCGTCGTACGCGGCACCAGTTCTGGCTCCGATACCAAATCGCCAGTTCGATTGCACTGCACTTCCCCAACCCGATAACTGTGCACTGCGTGTTCCAATCGCGGGGTGATTGTATTGAAACAGTCCGCTCTCCGTGACACTCCATGTCATCGTGTAGTATCCGCGACCTGCAATTCCGTTTGCACTGTGAGCGTTCTGATTGAAGTAGCCCGACGTATCAACCACCGTTCCGTTGTAGATGATGTAGACTCGCCCGCTGTACTGGTCTCCCTCATGTGTGTCGATGGAAATCCAGACACCTGATGAAGTGCCTGCTTCACCGAAAGCACTTCCGGACAGTGAGCCATAGCCAAAGCTCATCCCATCGCCGCCGCCCGCATCATTTCCCAAATAAACCCTCGCGCTGGCTGAGAATGCAACGGCACGGGATCCGTAACTGACTAACAGAGATCCCTGTTGACCGGGCGTGTTTTCCGTCAACCGAATCTCGCCGAACTGAGGATAATGCGTGGCATTACCGACGACGGTGACATTTCCCGGCAGCGTCTCAAAGGACGTGTTAACAATCGTTGTCAGGAGACTTCGCTGTTCAAGAGATTCGAGTCGCGACCTCAGTGGTGATCTTCCACGACGATTCAACCGAGGAGGGCGAGCGGAATCTTGAAGTATCGACTGAATGCGATTCAGGAGATTGAACATCACAAATACCTGCAGGTGTTAGAGGGGCGATGGGGAGCCAGTGTCGAAAATGTCGGGGAAGGACAAACTGGACGGCGTGGCAAAGTCGTCAGGATTTCCATCAGGAAAGTCCGGCTCTGAACGTCAGTTGTGGAAGACGACAACTTCACCATGCTTCACTGGGCATTGGGTGATATGACGGAGATCTGAAGCAGTCGCTCAACGGTGAAGTCGCGTGCGATCGATGGAAAACTACTCACTCTCACGGTGTTGATTCTGAGACTTCGAGCGTCGCTTCCACCAAAGGCCGACGGCACTTCCGGCGAGAAGCACGCCCAGAGTTCCGGGCTCGGGGACGGCAGCAGAGGTGATGGTGACAAGGCCGCTGCTGTGAATTCCCTGGGTCAGTGACACCAGATTCTCATCGAGGAAGTCGGTATTGACGCCGGGGACGAGTGAGATCGTGAACGTTTCGCCCACAGCGGCCAGAGGTGTGCCCGTGAGGTGTTCGATCTCCAGCCGAGCCATCAGGAATGGCCCACCAGCAATATTTACGTTCGCGGAAGCCGCGTCTCCCCCAACAAGACGTTGTTCATCAGGATCCTGACGATTCGCATTGAAGTTCGTCGAATCTCCCAGAAACACGTAGTCCGGAGACGTGGCGATCGTCTCGGAATCACTCTGCACGGCACTGAATCGCAACGCACCATTGACGGTTGGAGCACTGATCTGAAACTCGAACCCGAATGATTGGATGAGGTCTGTGAGCGTCCCGTTCGAGCTGATCAGAACGTTGACGAAACCGGATCCGTTCGCTGCGATCGTTGCATCCTGAACATCGACGATGATGTCTGATCGAACAGGCGCACAGAACGCCACCAGTGTCGTAAAGACGAGGAACCTGAGAATCACGAGCTGCCTCCGCTGAAAGAATTGCGCGAACACCGACTGCAAGTTGCCGTTGTTCTTCTAATGGAAGCCCGTTAGTGACTTCCCCCCATTCAGGAATGACGACGCGGGCATTTCGACCGGAACGCGTGATTCTGAGAATCTCCCGGAATTCCGGAAGAAGGCCAAAAGGAGCTGCACGGCTCAGATGTGTGCAGGAGACGCCGCGGCCATGGTCGCTTCCGGCTGCGGCTCGACGTTCAACGAGAATCCATGGCGATGGGCTCATTCAATCGGCGGTAATCAAAACTGGCAGGAAAAAGCTGCGATTAGACACGGAGGGCTGACGCCCAGCCGCTCGCCTTAACAGAGCATAGATCGACGGAGGCACCGCGCGAGAGCGACGCGATCTGAAAAAGACTTAGGTCGTTACCCGTAGAGTGATTTAGATTCTGTCCCGCATTGTTGACATGGCTCCGTGGACTCTCAAAACTGAATCTCCCACAGAATTTTTTGAAAACCTCATTCGGTTGCGGTGCTGCGTGTCGTCTTACTCAGAGAAGCCGTTCAGTGAATTGGAGAGTCCTGTGGCTGCATCGCAGGAATCATCAAAGAATGCGGGCGGCGGTCAGGCAGACATTGCCGCGATGGTCTTCAGTTACAGACCATCTTTGAAGGCCATCGCGGCGAGCCTTCTGCCGGAACATCTGAAGTCGCGCGTTGATGATTCAGATCTTGTACAGGAGACACTGCTCAAGGCCGTGGCTCAGGCGGATCAGATTCGAGCCACCTATCCGGAGCAACTGGAGGCCTGGCTCAAAGAGACCCTGGTTAACTCCGTTCGTGATTGCATTAAGTTTCATGGTCGTCAGCAACGAACGATT
This sequence comes from Planctomycetaceae bacterium, assembly GCA_044235005.1. Classification (GTDB taxonomy): domain Bacteria; phylum Planctomycetota; class Planctomycetia; order Planctomycetales; family Planctomycetaceae; genus SXXK01. Next base: position 6,604 of record JBIIIF010000177.1, read on the forward strand.
TCTCGGGAAGAGTTTCTGCCTCTGGAGTCTTTGTGTTCTACGGATCCGTCAGCCAGCGAACAGATTCGAAAACAGGAAACGAAAGAGATTGTGCTGAATGCGGTCATGGACATGCCGGACGATTATCGAACCGTACTTCTGCTGCGGCAGCAGATGGATTTGACGTTTCCGGAGATCGGTGAGCGAATGAAAAGAACTCCTGAAGCAGCCCGCATGTTGTGGGGCCGAGCATTGGTCGCGCTGGGTGAGAAACTGAATCGAGTGAGAGATGGCCAAAGTTAAACTGCTCTGAGGCCGAAGTGAGATGAGTTTTTGTAGCCGAATTCATGAGAATTCGGTAAGCCACATCTGCCTGTTGATTAAGTCGATTCATCAGCCGATGGACACTGACCGCGGTTGAAATTCCCTGCATGTAGTTGGAGAAAACCGAGGCTGGAGCCCTGCGGCTGACAAAATCAACAGGCTGATCGGTGTGTCCCCGAATGCCCACGAATCCGGCGACTCTCAATACGATCCGTTGATTGATTTAAGCACCTGTCAATTGAATCATTCTATGTCATCAACCGACAATTCGATCGACCAGTCCATCGGCGAGCAGGCTCTGCAGTCGCTGTTGACGCTGGACGAAAGACTGCGGGCCGGTGGCATGTTTGCGGCGGTGCCTTCTTCCGTCACAGAATCGATGACGCTCACCGATGCCGAAATGAAGCTGCTGCAAATCGGCACGGAAGCTCTTCAAAAGCTCGAAGCCGCGATTCCCCGGCAGGCACGCAATATGCCCTCGTGGGCTCCGAGGAGTATCGGGCGATTCGAACTGCAGTCGGTTCTGGGTGCCGGTGGGTTTGCCGTTGTTTATCTCGCCCTTGATCCACAACTGAATCGTCCAGTTGCGTTGAAGGTGCCGAGGCCACATGCCCTGGTTCAGGCTCAACTGCGGCAGCGTTTCGTCACGGAAGCTCATGCCGCCGCGCGACTCGATCATCCGCACATTGTTGCGGTCTTCGAAGCTGGAGAAGATGGTGATTTGCCTTACATCGCCTGCGCGGTGTGTGAAGGACCGTCATTGGCTGAATGGCTGGCATCTCGAACGACGCCGTTGAATCCCCGGATCACTGCGAAGGTCGTGCGAGAATTGGCGGATGCATTGCAGTACAGTCATGATCGAGGCATTCTGCATCGCGACATTAAACCGGGCAACGTGCTGCTGTTTCCGCAGACGCGAATAACGGTTGAGGAGTTTCCGTTCGTTGCTCGAATCGGAGATTTCGGTCTTGCTAAGTTGTTGGAGGATCCGAGTCTTGATTCGGTGACCAGTCAACTGATCGGGACACCTCGCTTTATGGCCCCGGAGATGCTGGGCGATGGCGTAAAGACGGCCAGCGTCGCCTCCGATGTTTACGCGCTGGGGGCGATTCTTTATGCAATGCTGACGGGGCAGGCTCCTTTCGGTTCCGCGTCACTGGTGGAAACGATGAAAAGCATCGCCACAGAGGATCCAGCCGCTCCGGAATTGTTGAATCGCTCTGTCAGCCGCGACTTGAGTTTAATCTGTCTGAAGTGCCTCGAGAAAACTCCGTCGACCCGATACTCATCAGCGGCTGAACTGAGGGATGATCTGGACCGATACTTGACGGGTCAATGTGTTGTCGCTCGCCAGACACCGCTGCTGGTTCGTCTGCGAAAGTGGTGTCGGCGACATCCCGTGGCGGCGGCCTTGTCGTTTGTGTCGACGCTGTTCGTGCTGGCGATTATCAGCATGGTGGTGCGATACACTGGATCTCTGCAAGGTCTGCAGGGGCAATTACAACAGTCGAATGAGATGCTGTCCCGGCAGGTTGTAGAGCTGGATCTGGCACTTCGTTCGGCCGAGAGCAGTCAGAAGGAGGCGGCCGATCAACGCAGTCATGTTTCACAGCTTCTGGAGATTGCGGACATCAATCTTGCGGGCCGAATCTGGCGTCAGGGCGATACAAAAGGCGCTGTACGTCTGCTTGAGCCGTGGGTCGGGCGGCTGTCGAAAAATCGCACGTTGCCAACCTCCGCTGATGTGGCTCTGAGATATCTGTGGAATCGCGTCACGGTTGACGCAACGTTGCTGAAGAAGTCCGACCAGGCAGTGTGGTGGATGCACCATGACGCGGATTCGGAGCAATTGCTGCTTGCGGGAAGTGAGGGGCAACTTGAAGTGGTCTCCTGTCACGAAACTGGCCTGCAGGGTTCGAACGCAGCCGCAGCCGTCTCGGTCTCATCGGGTGAATTAAGCGGTGTGACACTTTCAGACGACCGGCAACTGGCTGCAACCTCCGGAGATGACGGCAAAGTGCGGATCTGGAGTGTCGATGTCTCTGGTGGCCTGACAGCACAGTCGTTTACGCTGGCCCATGAGATTCAGGTTTTGCCGGACGCCAGTGTTTACGGAATCTTGTTTCTTCCCGGGACTCATCAGCTCATCAGTTGCGCGCGTGAGCCGACACTGAAAGTCTGGGATGGAGAAACGGGCCTTCTGATTCGCGAAGTCGCCACCGCCCATGCTCGGTTCATCGAGTCCATTGTGATCTCACCAGATGGGACTCACCTGGCAACAGCCGGTGCGGATGGACTGCTCGAAGTTTTTCGTTTGCCGGACCTGACTTCGACGCAGCAGATCCCGGCCAGTGAGAAGCCTCTTTCGATGGCTGCCTTCAGCAGCGATGGGAAGTCGCTGGCCTGTGGCGGCTGGGATAAACTTCTGCGACTGTATGATCTGGAATCCGGTCGGCAGATCGCCAACTACAAATCAATGGCTGGCGTTTATTGTGTGACCTGCAATTCGAGGAATGAAGTTCTGGTCGGCGATCGTGACGGAGCCCTGACGTTATTCCGAATACCATCAATCCTGGAAACACCGTCAACAGGTGAATCAGTACTGCAGTGGCGACCCGAAAAACGCTGGCCCGGGCATGATGCTCCGGTTTCGGCGATTTGCTGGGCGAGAGACGCAGCGAAAGCGACCGCATCGACAGTATCGGCTGTCGCTGCGATGGAGTCCTCTGGCCGGTGGATGTCCGCTGACCGTCAGGGAAAGATCAAGGCATGGAATGTTGCTGAATCTGAAAGTACCGTTCTGAAACTTGAACCCTCGAGGGGCACTCCAGCCATACCTGTCATGCATGTTTTCGGAGAACATTTACTGCGCGGTACGGAGACCGAAATTCAACGCATCGACAGGGATAACGGCACTGTCGTTTCGACGTTGCCAGTTGCGGTGAAAATCACCAGTCTTGCGGTCTCGGCGGCATCAGGGACGATTGTCGCGGGTGACGCGGCGGGAAATGTGCATTGGTTTCGCGAGACAACTCAGGGAATTGAACAGGTTGGCGAGATGTCGGTACTGCCGGGCTCTGAAGTCGTGCGGCTTCATATTTCGAAGGATGGTCGCTTCGTCTGCGCGATCAACAAAGACTGGAAGATGATTGTTGTTGACTGGTCTGCAAAGTCCACACGAATGGAACTGGAGAATGCTCTGGTCGCGTTTGTTCATCCTGACGGAGCACATTTGCTGCGCTCATTCGGAAACAATGATGAACTGCAGGTCATCAAGCTCTCCGATGGGAGTGTCGTCGCCACGTTGAAGGGGCATCGATCCACTGTGTCCAGAGTCACCTTTACGGCTGATGGAAGAACGTGTATTTCAGCTAGTCATGATCGCACTATTTGTTTATGGGATACGACAACCTGGACTTTGAAACAACAGTTGACGGGCCATGAAAGTCCAATTTCTGAGTTAGCGATTTCACCGCGAGGTGATCTTGCCGTCACAGCAGATGAAAGCGGGATTCTGCGGCTTTGGGATGTGCAGTCCGGACGAGAACTCACGGAACTGGACGAGCGAGTCGATCAGATCGTGGGGCTGGTTTTCGAAAGGGATGGAAAGTCGTTAATTGCCTGGGATGTTTCTCAGCGAGTTTACCGGATTGGTTTGTGAGAGCCGTGCGAAGCCGCTGCAGGACGTGTTGGAGAGACTCAAGGACTAGCGAAAGTCTTCGATCGCCGGGAGCTTTACGATTAAACAATAAATGCCAGATTGAGTTCCTGAATGGCGGCTTCTTCTGCGCGGGAGACTTTCAGGAATCCCATCAGACCACCCGCAGCCTCTGCAACAGTTCTGGCGCGACTGATCGTGGTGAAATGCAGCACCTGGTAAGCTTCGGGGCTCAGAAACTTCCGTATCGCCCCGACATAATCTTTCCATGTGCGAATCAGAGTGCGATGTGGTCGGCAGCATAGCCAGCCATTCAGAAGCACGAAGCCGGGTGAGTCTGCTCGTACGCCGACCTGAGCGGCGGCTTCCAGAATAGCGGCTCGTTCTTCGGCTTCGATTCTACCGTTCGCCCATGCGACATGGACCAGTGGCACAACAGTTAACAGATTGAGTGATTCCGCGCGAACACCGCAATCAATAAGTTCCGTCAGGACCTTGTGGTCCGTGATTTGCGTGGCCTTTCGAATCGCATCAATGCCTGAAAGACAAAAGTTCGACAACGGATCGTCGTCCTGGAGTCCCGACGGTCTGGCACTGAGATCAGATTTCAGAGTCGTGATATTCTGCAGGAACACATCTTCGGACATCTCGTCTTCTCCTCAGTAGAGAACTCAAAGACTGAAAGTCACCCGGAGCCCAGTGCGTTTCATCGAACTTCAGGTATTGGTCTATCTGCGGCGTCTTGTTCTGGCTGGCTCGTGAGATCGAGCCTCAATCAACATTCTTAATGGTCCCGAAGGCCCGGTCGTAAGCAGTTCCTCGCTGTAGCCGCTTGTCCTGAAGGAAGCTCCCTGCAGGCCAGACTAAGCGGGATCGTAACGATCCTGAAACTCGGACAAGGGGATGAACTCTAGGTCACAATCCAGATCTTTCTATGTCGGAATCTGTATTGAATTCGATCGATCAACCAGGGAAGCTCGTCGAGCTTCGTTGCAGCAATTACGAAATGACTAACCGGAACGCGATGGTAGTACACGCCCTCTCCGCGTTTTCGCGACCGCTGATGATTCATGTTGCCAATTTTCCTCATGATGCATCCGAGCAGCACGTTCCGGCGAGTGTCCGAGTGAAGAATTCAGGCGGAGACCGAGTACGCATCCCATAAGCAGCGCGATGTCCGTTTCTCCGTTCCTCGGGACAAACGGCGTGGGATGGGTCGGGCTATTGACGAGTTTGTATCCGGGCACGAAGATGCCACCATCGAAAGTGAGCAGAATCGTTCCGACTCGTGTTCAGCACTGCTCTGCGGGTGGTTGCCCCTTTTTAATGACGATAAAGAATTCAAGGTTGGTTATGCACTACAAGTTCGAAGGCAAAAACGCGCTCGTGACAGGATCTTCCAAAGGCATTGGCAGTGGAGTCGCGCTGGAGCTGGCCAAAGGGGGAGCCAACGTTACGATCAATTGCAGCTCCAGTGTTACTCAGGCGGAAGAAGTTGCCGAGCAGATTCGTCGCATGGGCCGGAAAGCCATTGTTGTGGCCTGTGACGTCTCCGATCAGAAAGCCGTGGAAGACATGGTCCAGAAGACGGTTGATGCTTTCGGAAGTCTGGATCTGTTCGTTTCCAACGCGGTTTACAGTGATCGCCAGTTGATGGTCGAAGCCGACATGGCAGGCTTCCGACGAACCATCGACGTCAGTATGTGGGGCGCGTTTTTTGGAGTTCGTGCGGCTTCACAGCAAATGCTGAAGCAGGGCAAAGGCGGAGCGATCACCGTGATCAGTTCACCTCATGCGATTATCCCGATCCCAACGGCCATGGCTTACAACATGTCTAAAGCGGCCATCGATCACATGGCTCGCACTGCGGCCATTGAACTGGTAAAGCATGGCATTCGTGTCAACGTGTTTCATCCGGGTTGGATTGATACTCCGGGTGAACGAAAATTTTTTACCGAAGAACAGCTCCGACAAGGTGCCGAAGGTCTGCCAATGGGGCGTATGGGATCCAGCGAAGAGATGGCTCATGGCGTCTGCTTCACACTCAGCGACGAAGCGTCTTACATGACGGGCTCAACACTTACGATGGACGGCGGAGTTGGCCTGCCATGGTGGTCAAAGCGAACGGAAGGCAAGCAGTAATTAATTTTCCGGGCCTCTGTTTGTCATCAGTGACTGTACGAAGGCGCGAACGCCCAACATCTAACGCGTGAACAGCAAACGACGTAAGGCCAGTATTCTGAAACTCCGGACGCCATCGAAGCGACATCCTGCACGAACTGATCGCGGAGAGTAACCGTACTCCAGCACCATAAGGGCCTTTGGCGAGTTAAAGCGATCCAGCCTACTTGGTCGAATTGTTTTCCCGGCGTTTTGCAGTCGGCGTTGGGCGCGAGTGAGTTTGGTGCGGTTGGCGGTGTCGCGGCGTTCTTCGGAGCGGTAGGTCCGGACAGATTCGGGGTGCGATTGTTTCCAGAGATCGGCTCGCAAAGATTCATAGTCGGTCGATCCGGCGAGCAACTTATTCAGGACATCCTTGAGATAAGCCCACACGTCCAGATCATTTCGCAGGGCTGTGCTGATCAATGTCAGCAGTGTGGCCGCGCGAATTCCGGCATCGGGGCTGCCAGGAAAGAGCCAATTCTTTCTGCCCACGGCGACCTGTTTCATCAGCTGTTCCACATCATTGTTGTCGATGGGGATGCGACCACTGGTTGTAAACAGACTTCACTGCTCCCAGTGATTGTTGAGATAGTTCACTGCTTGCGCGAAGTCGCTCTTCGGCAGCACATGAGGAAGACTCACCGCACCACTGTCGAGATACGTTCGCATCCGATTCAGCACCGGCACAGACTCTGCCTGACGCAGCGTCAAACGATCATCCGCTGACAATTCCTTCGCGCGATCCTCGATATCATACAACTGCCGAAAAATCGCCAGCAGTACGCTCGCCTGTTGCGGATGACTTGCACGACACTCATGCACGTGACGTCGCGCATGCGTCATGCACGCCACACGCGTGATGCGCAGGTCGCTGCGAAGATGAATCTGTTTGAAACCGCTCCAGCAGTCCGGCATCAGAAAGCCGCGAAAGTCAGCCAGCATATCATCGGGCCCGTAGCGTTCGCGACTGACGGTGAAGTCAAACACATTAATCGGAACATGCACCCCGCGATACGCCCACATGCGAGCATTCAGACTGGGGCGTTCTGTCGCGATGGCCTCCGACAGAACTTCGTGACGACGACGATCTCGCACCGAAGCATCGTCGGCGATGTTTGGCACGACAGCAGGCGTGATTAATGTCACTCGTGTCTCGTCGCAGCCGATCACATCCGTTGTCATCAGCAGCCGACGATAATAATCCGCCAGCGGCCTCAGCACGAACTCTGCTGCCACCAGAATGTTCAGCAGCGTCGAGCGAATCGGACACCAGCCGCTGCCGACGAACCAATCCTGCTGCCGATAGAAGGGAATATGAAAACCATACTTGCCCGTGATGATTTCCGCCGCGACGCTCGAATCAAAACGGTTGCCTTCCACGAGTCCCATCGCCCGCTCAGGCTGTTCGATCCCGCATTCCGAATGGTTCACGCAAGCCAGCTTCGGATATTTCGTCACGCGGACTCGCAGCTTTGGCCGCTCAAACTCCAGCATTTCGGTGATATCGTAGCCAATGTCGGTCCGCTCACCCTGTGTCCCACAGAATTTGTCGGCGTCTGCAATTTGCGCGATGACTTCGTAGCGTGGCAGTTGTTCGTTCCGAGTCTTCTTCGGCTTCGTGAATTCACGTCGGACGATGAATTCCTGCACGATGCGTTTGGCTTCCGCAACAGCATCGGCCTGTGCATCCTGAGCCTGTTCATCATCACCAAAATTCAGATGCAGCTGATTCGGATCCTCGACATTGAGTTCAGACTTCGGCCCGTAGAGCTACCTCATGCAGCTTGTCGATTTGAAGCTTGAGTTCGCTGTTCTCTTTCGACGAATTCTCTTTCGACTTCTGGATCTCCAGCAACGCGCGAGCCTGCTCAACAATGAGCGACCGGCAGGCGTCCGGATCCGTCGGTGTGTGTGATGCGTCTTACATAATTGTGATACATCGAACGTCATGAAATGTTCGGAGTATTCTACAGAAAAAACGTCGGCAGAAAAATTTTCCCGCCGACAATTCCGCGTCATTTCTCGTCAGCAGCATGAGCCTTCGTCGCGTCATGGCAAGTCGCTTCCGCCGCTGTTTCGCTGCGGCCAGTGACACGCCACCCAATAACATCGAAAGCCGTGCGCGCCCGGTGTAACATATGTTGAGAGGCTCTTCAATTGATGTTGGCAGTTCATTCGGAGTCATGCCTGTAGCACGTCGAAGGGGCCGTCATTCTTCGGAACTTTCTTACAGAAAATGATGCGTCACGAGGACTTTCGCGGCAATGCAAATCATGGTCGATGCTGCACGCTGCTCAGATCAATTCCATCAAGCAGCAGCGACAATTCTTCGGATGTGATCTGACAATTATTGACGTCCGAGGCAGACTTCAGATCGGTCGGAAACTGAAAGCCGCCTTTCTCAAGACGCTTGT
>JBIIIF010000178.1:0-15126 GCA_044235005.1 Planctomycetaceae bacterium
GGCCGACCTGTTCACCGAGGTGACTCGCGGCATCGACAAGTGGCTGTGGTTCGTCGAAGCTCATCATCAGGCGACGAAGTAGGCCTTGCCTGCCGGGCAGCAGTTTAAGCAGGTCCTGCCTGCCGGGAGGACTTCGCGGCTTGCCGCGACCTCTGTGCATGTGAACCGTCAGTATCGGCTTGCCGTCTCATTGGCACGTCGCACAAGGTTCGCTTGCGGCGAAAGTCCTTTCCGGCAGAACTTCGCGACTTGCCGCGACCGTGTGTGCATGTCCCCCATGAAATGCAGCCTGTCTTGCCAGTTGCCCGTCGCGCAGGTTCGCCTTTACGGCGAAAGTCTTTTCCGGCAGAAAGGATCTACTTGGCGCCCTCAAAGATCCCATCCATGACTCGACCCTTCAAACGCGTGGCCTTGACCGTCGCTGGCATCATCGCCGTCGGTGGAATCTCGTGATTCGTCTGGACGTCAATGAAACCAAGCGGGCCGGGCGTTGGATTCATCAGCGGCAATGGGCGAATAGAAGCGACAGAGATTGACGTCGCGACGATTCTCCCCGGACGTCTGATCGAGATCTTTGCCAACGAAGGAGACTTCGTCACGGCCGGACAGCCGCTCGCTAAGATGCAGATCGATTCGCTGGATGCTCAGAAAGATGAGGCGAACTCGCGATATCGCCAGGCACTTGCCGCGGTCAAAAGTGCGGAAGCTCAGGTTGCTGTCAGAGGAAGTGACACCGTCGCTGCTTCGGCCGTGGTCGGGCAGCGTGAAAGTGAACTTGATCTGTTGCAGCGACATCTGGCGCGATCGGAGCAACTCAATCTGAAAGGTGCGCTGACAGCACAGGAACTGGATGATGACCGAGCGAACGCGAGAACGGCCGAGCAGGCGCTGGAAGCAGCGAAAGCTCAGATCACCGCAGACAACTCTGCGATCGATGCCGCAATTGCCCAAGTGGCCGGAGCGAATTCCGGTGTCGCCGCCGCGCAGGCGAACTCCATGCCTCAGTTTGGAATTCCGGCGGTGCTCGTGATGATGCCGCTGCAGTTGCTGTCAGGAAATGTGACACCTCGCGAAAGCATGCCGGACTTTATTCAGAACCTGATGCTCATCGCACCAACGACGCACTTTGTGGCCATCGGTCAGGCGATTCTGTTTCGAGGTGCGGGGTTTGCGGTCGTCTGGCCTTCGTTTGTGGCGCTGTTGCTGATTGGCCGGGCCTTCTTTCTGATCGCTCTGAATCGATTCCGCAGGTCGATCAGTCAGATGGCATGATGACTTTGTGAATCCAGTAGCAAATCATTGAGGTCGAAGTACAAATCAATGCGCACAGCGGAAATAAATCGCATTAATATGACCAAGTGCAGAATATATGTAGCCTGATGATTGATTATCTGATGGAATTAAGTATGATACGAAGCGAGACATAAGTGAATCTTCACTTTGTCAGTGGTGGTTTCGGATGACTAAATAAAACGCATGCCAGGTTTAGTTCTGGCGGGCGAATTTACGAGTAAGCCGACATGGACTGAACCTTCAAACGAAGGTTCGGTCCGTGTCGGCTTTTTTTTGCGCGCTGGGCTGGCGGGAAGCGTCGCCGGGGAAGGAGCCTTGCCATGAATGAAATCTCCAGATGGATAAGTCACTGGTGGGCCGGTGCAGGCAGGAACGTGGTGAGTCGCAGGTCAGACGGATTTGCTTTCCGGCTGAAGTCAGACGCCACGTTGATGTATCCCGGCTTGCCGAGTGCATGTTGCTCATCGCTCGACGTCCGACGTAGACGAGAATTCACGGGTGTGGAGCCTGCGACGCGAACGCTGGTGCGATCCAGCAGGTCGGGCCATGTCGTGAAGGTGCAGCTACTCAAGCCGGAATAACGAGCATTTTGGGGCCGTGTGGTGCGGGGAACGTTCGCTGCTGGTCCCAATGAATACGGTTGAGATTTCAGAGCTTAAACAGGGAGGTTGCGATGTTAGTTTTAACTCGGAAGAAAGCAGAATCGATCGTCGTCTTTCGTTCAGACGGCCAGGACTCCGGGATCAGGATTGTGGTGCTGGAGATCTCAAAAGGAATCGTAAAGCTGGGGATCGAGGCTCCTCCGGATGTTTCTATTCATCGAATGGAAGTCTGGGATCGCATTAAAGAGTCTCGTGCTGCTTTAAAGGCGTCATAAAGAGCATTGACATAATGAAACTACGGACGCCGATAGCGTTCGATCTGTTCTGATTGGTTGAGTTTAGAGTGTTTCAGGTTTGGGTTTATCAAAGGAGTTCGGGAATGTTTGGATTTCGATTATCACTGGCAGTACTCGGCACGGCTCTTGTACTGGGCTCGACAGCTTCAGAAGCAGAAGCTCGTCATTGCCGCCACCAGAGGCACCATCGCCACCACGGACAGCGTAGTCAGTGCGATCAGGGATATTCACAGGGGCATCATCAGTCCGGGTATGAGTACTCCGGGCATACGAATTCGGGATGCGGCAGCCAGCATCATGGACACCATGGACATCACGGGCAGCATGGAGACGCGGGCCAGTGTTGTGGCACTGTGAGCTGGCAGCAGGGAGGCGGATATCAGAATACCGAAGTTTACGGTTCGACATCAGCCGTAGTCTCACCTGCGGTAACTGTTGTTCCTGCGGTCACAACTCCTCCGCAACCAGCTATCAGTCAGGTCGTCGCTCCGACACCAGAAATTTAGATCTCCAGACTGCAAGTCGCGTGGGACGGATCGATTCGTCCGCGGGGCTTGCAGCTTCTTTTCTGCAGCAAACCATTACTTGGCGCAGCTTTGCCACTGACGAACGAGGGCGTTGTTTTTTTGGGTTCAGGGCGGCTGCATTTCGCTCGCATTTAGTCTTTGGGTGACTTCTCGCTGTTGTGAAGAGTCGCTTCGCACTTCATTCTCCGAAAAGATCGCTCCCCGCGGTCTCGGAAAGAACTGAACATGATTTCGAAACTTTTTTTGTCGGGCACGGCTCTGTTAGGCGGTGTCTTGTTTGCTGCGACGGCCGATGAATCGACGCGGCCACCGCAACCTCAGGAGATCAAAATATCGGCGATCTCAAAGGATAAGGCCGAAGCCCCGACGGCCGGTGCAGAGACTGTCTCGGAAAAGGAGCCAGAGAATGCCGAGCCTGCGGAACGCAGGATTTCTCCGGACGAGGATGCGATTCGACTGGTCGACGACAGCTTTGTGCGCGCCTATGAAGCAGGCGATGCAAAGGCCGTAGCTGAGCACTTTACGACAGATGCCGAATACGTCGATGAGACTGGCACTGTGTTTGAAGGTCAAGAAGCGATTGAAGCGTCGATGAGAGACTTCTTCGCAGAATCGCCAGTCTGCAAACTTCAGATCAACAGCGATTCGATTCGCACAATCAGTCCGGGCGTGGTTGTTCAGGATGGTTCAACGCTGATTACTCGAGGAGAGGAGTCGGCTCCTTGCGAGTGTCAGTACACAACGGTTTATGCCAAAGTTGATGGCAAGTGGCTGATTGCCAGTGTTCGCGACCGAGCACCACGTGATCTGCGGGAACATTCCGTGCATTTGCAGCAGCTCGGATGGCTGAAGGGCGACTGGATCGATGAAGGGGACGATTCAATCGTCAACTTTTCGTGTGAAGCTGTGGATAACGGTAACTTCCTGATGCGGAAATTCACGATCGTCATCGGTGGTGAAGAAGCCATGAGTGGAACTCAGCGAATCGGCTGGGACCCGTTGACAGGAAAACTCCGGACGTGGATCTTCGACTCCGAAGGCGCGTATGGTGAAGGTCTTTGGCATCACGATAAAGAAAACGATCGCTGGGTTTTGAAGACAACAGGTGTCACGGCGGATGGAGAAACGGCTTCGAGCACCAGCCTTTACACATTCGTCAATGAGCACACGATGACATGGCAATCCGTTGATCATGAGATCGCCGGCGTTCAACAGCCAGACAGCGACATCATCACCATCGTGCGTCATCCGGCGGGTCCTGCGCCAGCCGTTGCCGCCGACCTCAATGCACCAGCGGAACGCTGATCATGCTGTTCAGCGCAGCAGTCTTCACGGCGATTCCATTTGCGACGCTCTCTATCCGATCGGATCGCAGCAACTCGCAGCCTCAAACTTCAAGGATCATTCAATGAAACGTAAATTTTGGAAGACCGCAATCTCGTGCGGATTAGCCTTCTGTCTGGGCTCCAATCTCCCTGGAGCCCAGACGATTCCGAGAGCCAATGGCCCTGACGAATTACTTGCTCAGGCCGGACGCGGCGGTCAGAAGGGTGGCGGTGGCCAGAAAAGTGGCGGCGGCCATCAAGGAGGAGGTCGTCCCGGCGGCGGCTCAAATCCGGGTCGAGGAAATGCCGGTGGACATGTTTCGCCTCCTCACGGAAATGCGGGCAGTGGGTTCAGTGGTCGTGGTGCGATTCACGCACCAGCATTGAACGGGCCGCGTTTGGGCGGCGGTCGTTCGGGGAATGGTCGAGGTGGCTCAATCGCAGGATCGCATCACTCACCTTCGTTCAGTCGTCCTTCGATAAGACCGGGCATCAGGGACACGATCGGGAACTCCATCACAGGTCGTCCAGATCATGGCCCGAGGCTTTCGTTCGGAGCCGGCGCCGCGCGGTCGGCACCTTCTTTCAACGGCCGAAACATAGGGCTGAATCATCTGCCACGAGTCAGCAATAAAGTCAGCCGTCAGATCACCAATGCTCGAATCGGTAACCGACCCTTTCAGGGAAACTCGATCAGCTTCAACAATCGAGCTTTCAACGTGGGAAGCACCCACTATCAACCATCCCACTATCGCCACAGTGGCTACCACGGCTATTGGAACGGAAACCGAGGGGCCAGTACACGGAATAACGTTCTGTCAGCCGTGGCCTATGGTTTGGGTAGTGGCCTTGGCAATGGAAATTACGGCTACGGGAACTATGGTGGATACAACAACAGCTATAGTAACTACAACGGCTATGGAAATGGCTGGGGTTGGGGATTGGGCAGCGGCTATCGAGGAGCACGTGGATACCGAAGCTACAGCGGCTATGGATATCGACCATTGGGCTGGGGGCTTGGTGGCTGGGGACTTGGCTCACTGATTTACAACAGTGGTTATCTGGGCTATTCGAATCCGTATTATGTCAACTCGGGAACCACGGTTTATAACTATACGCAGCCGATCCCGGTCTCGTACAACACTGCCGTCGCCGTCAATGAGACCGACTCGACGTCAGCCGACACCGCATTGAATGAAGCAGTCGATGCGTTTCGTCAGAACGAGTACGATCAGGCCCTGGACATCACCAACAAAGGGATTGCTCAGTATTCCGACGATGCGGTCCTGCATGAGTTCCGCTCGTTGGTGCTCTTCGCAAAACAGGACTTTCAGCAGTCTGCCGCAACGATCCATTCTGTTCTGGCCGTTGGTCCGGGCTGGGACTGGACGACCATGGTCGGCATGTACTCAAACGCGGAGTTGTACACCGGACAATTGAGAGCACTCGAGGCTTTCGCAAAATCGAATCCTCAGGACGCAGCTTGTCAGTTCCTTCTTGCCTATCACTACATGACCTGCGGACATCCCGATGCGGCGGCTCGCCAGTTGCAGACGGTTGTTGCACTGATGCCGGATGATCGCGTTGCCGTCGACCTGTTACGAATGCTGGCCCCTCCGAAGCCACAGTCTGAAGCCGATCCTCTCACGACTGCGTCTTCACCACGTCAGGCTGATCAGTCAGCGGAAGCCGTACCGAAGCCAATCGATCCGAAAACTCTTGTCGGAACATGGGCGTCGGCCCGAGAAGATGGTTCGGCTTTCAAGCTCGATCTGACCAACGATGCGAAATTCACCTGGAGCTTTACGCCAAAGGATCAGGCCGCTCAGGAATTCGGTGGAACGTACACGGTCGAAGAGAACGTGATCGTTCTGGAACGAAAAGATGGCGGCTCGCTGATCGCCGAAGTCTCACCTGTAGACGCCGAGAAATTCAATTTCCGACTGCTCGGGGCAGCGGAAGATGACAAGGGTCTGGAATTCAGCAAGTAAGACGTTCGAGGCTGGAAGCATTGTTTTGTTTGTGAGCTTTTTCAGGAGAAGAATCGATGAACTGGGATCAAGTCAAAGGCGATTGGAAACAGATGACCGGCAAAGTCAAAGAGCATTGGGGAAAGCTCACGGATAACGAACTGACGGTCATAGCTGGCCAGCGAGAACAGCTCGTTGGAGTTCTGCAGGAACGATACGGCTATGAAAAAGAACGAGCAGAGAAGGAAGTCAACGACTTCACCCATGGACTAAAGCCTTAGAGGCTTTTGAAGAGTGCTCTGAGCGTGTTCACGAAAAAGCGGGTCCGACATGAGCCGGCCCGCTCGGTGACTCAGACGATGAAAAGCGTCTGTCAGACGCCATTCACAAAAGACGCCATTCGAAGAATATGGCAAACAGGAACATCGTTTGGGTTTTGTTTCGTCTGAGAACGTCCACGTTGCAGATCGATGACAACAGATCGTCTGTCATTACAGAACCCCAACAACTCACAGGGAAGGGAATTGGAAATGTCAAAGATTACTGTCGACAAGAAGGCATCATCAACGAACGCCGGATGCTCGGAAGCAGGTTCGGCAACATGCTCCTTCGAAGGGAAGTTTGTCAGCATCGCTGGCAGCCCATTGGTTGTGGAGAGCGACCATGATGCTAAAACCACTTATGCCCTCGCGTCGGATGCGTTGCTGACCTGTGATGGCAAGATTGGCAAAGAGGAAACACTGAAAGCCGGACGCAGAATACGAGTCACCACGCAAAAGGGTAATTCCAACATGGTGACCGGGATCGAATGGCTCAACAAAAACCCGAGCTTTCCAGCATTGAAAACAGCGGCCGCGAAGTAGTTTGGCGGGAGCACGGGATGAGGCATCCGCTCGCAGCAGGAATGGGAGTCATGCGCATTACTGGCCGAATCAGGCCAGTGACAGTGATGGCATGTTGCCGTCACGAAGTGATTCTCAGGTTGTTAAGGATGAGGGACGAGAACAATGAATTATCAATCGATTTCAGCCGGAGCGATGGCTTTGGCACTGTTCGCCGGAAGCATTGCTGCATTTGCGGCGGAAGATGCGAAGGAGGCGACTCATGACGGGACCGTTGTGAAGATTTCTTCCAGCGAACTGGTGATGAACACCAAAGAAAACAAGGAACACACCCACACTTTGTCGCCGGAAACGACAATGACTTTGGACGGCAAGAGCTGCAAAACGGCAGATCTGAAGTCCGGTCTGAAGATTCGCGTCACGACGATTGCGGCGGACAAGAAAGCCGTCAGCCATATCGAAGCCATCAGCAGTCACAAGACGTTTGCACATACTCACGATGGCACCGTCGTGACCAGCACAGGCACAAAGCTTGTGATGATGAATGAGGATGGCAAAGAACATTCTCACACCGTCTCAGCGCAGACGAAGATCACCTGCGACGGCGAGGTTTGCAAAGCTTCTGATCTGAAATCCAAAATGAAGATCAGAGTCACCACAAAGAAGACTGACGAAGGCGCTGCGACTGTCATCGAAGCCATCGACAAGAACACGGACTTCGCATAGTCCGTCATGACGCACCTCAACATTCCGCATCCAGCGCGGATGCGGAATGTTTATGGTCTTGCACGAAGAGTCATTCTGTACGACGGCCGAAACACTTGAGCCGTGCAAATCGATCGACAGCCGCATCTCGTGGCTGAACACAAGGCAAAACTATGTTTGCAACGATCCTGATCATCCTGCTTGTGCTCATGCTGCTGGGGACGTTACCCAAATGGCCCTATAACCGACACTGGAGCTATTACCCCAGCGGTGGTGTCAGCCTGCTGCTGCTGATTCTGGTCATCCTGATTCTCCGCGGCGGCTTGCACCTGCCCTGAATAAGCAGAGAGACGGATCGTTCTCTGACGTTTCAACTGAGACTCATTATTGCACGCGTCTCAATTATCTAAGGAGAAAAATCATGCATACGGATTATCAAACGACGACGATCGATCCTGAAATCACGCCTTATGGCAAGATCTTCGGCGTCGTCAAGTATCGCTACCAATTGAAGTTGTTGTGTGAGTCGCTGGCTGCCATCGACGTGCGCGAGGTTGAAATTCTGGATGGACGTCCAGGGCTACAGCAAATGCAGGCGTGGCAGGAGAACTTCTCTCATTACTTTCTGGGCCAGAGAGAAGCCGATCTGCTGTCATATTACCTGGACGCCGTGAAGAGCGATTTCATTGTGTTCACTGCGGTCGTTCCGTCGGGAGGTGAAAACTCGGCTGCAGAGCTTGCCAAGTCCCGAGGAGCCACTCGACTCTCACATTTCGGTGATTTTGTCGTGACGAGTTACTAACCACAAATCGAATCAAACGCATCAAGACGCGTGAAACGAAGAGAAGTTCAAATGAGGAGCCCGGGAATTCTCTCGGGGTCGGTCAACTCAAAGCAGGAATCAAACATGAAACGTTTTATCGGTATTGCTGGATTGTTCACGGTTGTCACTCTGACGGGCTGCGGTGAAGGTAAACCCGGCGGCCCCGGCGTAACGGACACCACGGTCAAGAAGCCCGTTTACGGCCAGAAGGAAGACACATTCAATCTGAGTGTGCCGATGTTGGCCACTTCGCTTCAGCAGGGAGCGACACTGGAAACCAAAGTGGGGATCGAACGTGCGAAGAATTTTGGAGAAGATGTTTCTCTGAAGTTCTTTGATCTGCCGGCAGGCGTCACGGTGACTCCGGCCAGTCCGATCATCAAGCACGGCGATGAGAACGCCAAAATCATGTTCACTGCCGACGTCACTGCCGCGAAGGGTGAACATAAAGTGAAAGTCTTCGGACATCCCGAGAAAGGGCCGGACGCTGAGATTGAGTTCAAGCTCAATATCGAGGCGATGGATTCGTTTTCGCTGAGTGTTCCGTTGTTGTCAACTTCGATTAAGCAGAACGAGACAAAGCCGATTTCGATTGGCATCAGTCGCGACAAGACGTTTGCAAGTGACGTGACCCTGAGCTTCGGGGAGCTTCCTCCGGGAATCACCATCGAACCTTCAGAGGCCGTCATTATTCATGGAGCACAAGAAGCGACAGTCAATCTGACCGCCGCCGCCGATGCTGCTTTGGGCGACTTTACCGTCAAGATGGCTGGCCACTCCGCAACCGGTCTTGATGCATCCAAAGAGCTGAAACTGACCGTCGTGAAAGAGTGACACAAAATCATCGCGGGCGGAATGGCGCCAGCAGACTATTGATTGAGTCGCATCCTGCAGGCTTCTGTTTACCGCCCAGCCGCAGGCGCCGGCTTTTGTGGTGGCCGGCACCTTCGGCTGGGCGGTAAACGACCAGATCAACAGCACCGATCACAGATGAAGCCCCGCAATCTCGCCCCGGCAACCTATTCAACATCAAGTCTTCAACAAAAGGGAACACAAATGCTTTGGACTGTCTTCGTCGTACTTTTATTGCTTTGGGCATTGGGCATGGTGACATCGACTACTCTGGGCGGATTTATCCATCTGCTGCTGCTGATTGCGATCGTTGTTGTGCTGATTCGAGTCATCCAGGGACGACGCGTTATCTAGCCGTTGAAACAACAACGGTTTCTGACCTCTTTGTTCTGGTCCCACATCGCGATCGCGCTGTGATTCTTTTTCTTAGTCATTGTCCACAGGAGCCTGGTGTTATGCGAAGCCCAGCCGTGTTTGCGATCGGTCTTGTTTTGATCATCGCGGGAACGCTTGTCATTGCTTATCGAGGTATTCCCTACACAAATCGCGAAGTGATTCTCGAAGTCGGAGACTTGAGCGCGACAGCCGAAACGGAACGGACAAAACAAGTCCCGCCGATCGTGACCGGCCTGGTGATCGCCGGCGGAATCATGCTGGTGATTGCGGGAGCCAGAAGAAGCCATGCCTGAGGCGGCTGATCGCTCGCACGCAGAAGAATGCGATGCACCTGGAAACAGGAGACGTTTGTGCGAGCTGTCGGTCCTGAGAGATCGACAGCAGTTGCGGCGTCGGGTTCAACAACGTCATCGTATGAAGCACGTATCAACTATTGAATCTCATACTCTTCTGAAGCAGAAACCAAAATGATCGAAACAATGAATCGCCAAACACAGAACGTCGAAACTCAGGAAGCCCGAGATCACGCGGAAGGAAAAATCTCCCGTGCGTTGGAGAATCAGGCTGCGAAACTGCCCTCAGATCTCTGGCTGTGGGCGGCTCTCGGTTCTATGGGCGCGTCGCTGTTTCTGAAGATGAACAGTCGAAAAGAAGACAGCATGTTTGTTGGTCAATGGGCCGCGCCACTGCTGCTGATTGGTGTGTACAACAAACTCGTCAAGGTCGCTGGCTCTGATCGAATCAGTCGCTGAGTTCGAGTCCAGCCGATGACACGACATCGGAACGCGCGGACCCACCACCCGAAAACAACCAGTCCGTTCCAATATATTTTTTTCGCACGAAAGTGTACTCGATGAACATGGCTACTACGTCAGAGATTCAGTCGCTCGGCGATACGATCCGAGGGATCAAGATCGCCATGATGACAACAGTCTGCCCTGATGGTTCACTGCGGAGTCGGCCGATGGCAACGCTCGACACGGAATTCGATGGCACTCTCTGGTTCTTCACTCGCCTGGACTCATCAAAGGTCGGTGAAGTGGCAGACGAAGGGCAAGTGAATCTGAACTTTTCTGATTCGGCTCAGCATTGCTACGTTTCGCTGTCCGGCCTCGCGACTCTCAGTGTCGACAGGCAAAAGATTGAAGAACTCTGGAGTACCGATGTTGAGCCCTGGTTCCCGGAAGGCATTCAGGATTCTCAACTGGCGTTGCTGCGTATTGACGTCGACAAGTGGGAATACTGGGATGCTCGCTCCGGCGTCATGGTCTGCTGCGAAGGGGTTATTGCGGAGCCAACTCCTGAGTTTGTTCATGCGACGGGGGACCATCTTCGAGTCGACTTGAGCGGCATCTGGGTTACTCAGGATGTCGGAAACAGTCGCGTACGAAACGATGGCATCTGATCAACATGGCGGCCGTTGGAATCAGAAGTGATTTTCGATACATCCGCGATCTCAGTATCACTCAAACAAACGTTTCAACCCCAAACGGAGACTAAAGTCATGAATCCAATTGCCATCGCTGGCGGCGTTCTGGGAATCGTCCTGATCGTCGCTGGTGCCTTTACATTCTCGAAAGATGCGCCGCAGCCGGTGGTGCATGATGGAGTCGTTGTGAACAGCACGAACAGTATGCTCGTGATGACCGATGAAGATGGGATGGAGAGTTCCCACGAAGTCACAAAAGCCACACTGGTCACGCGAGATGGTGTGACTTGCGAAGCGGCCGATCTGATTTCGGGAACCCGAATTCGAGTCACCACTTTGACTGCTCGCGAAGGAGCTGCGATCGCAATTGAAGCCATGGAAAAGGACGCGGGCTAAAAGTGTTCATGCCGTCGCGGTGCGATTCGTAGTGCTGGCTTCAGCCAGCATTCGATTGTGGATGCGAGCAGCAATGCCGACTGAAGTCGGTACTACAACTTGACGCACAACCCACATTCTGCACGGCTTTTGTGATTTTCAGATGAGCTGCTGCATACTCCGGAATCGCGACGTGCTTTTTGTTCAGTCACCTGATATAACACGCCATGCCGGGACCGTTCCACGCAGGTTCCGGCAATCAGTAGACATCCTGAAGTTGGACAACTAGCTGACGGGCAACTCGATCATTCGGGGGGCTTGTTAAAGAGTAGGCCGACGTGAACGAATCTTTCGAGATTCGTTCACGTCGGCCTTTTTTTTCGCACTGGGGTCTGCACTCAAAGGAAAAACGACACTGGCACAGGCTTTCTGAGAGGGCTTTTCTAAGTGAATTCCGGATTTCCACGGGAGTCAGTCCCGGTTTTGTTGGGTGTCCTTAGTTCGTGCTCGGTCCTGAAAGGCAATGATGAACGGTTCAATGAAGCACATTCTGATAGTGGCTCAAGATCCCGACGATCGGTTCGGCATGCAGCAACTGCTCACACGGAAACCTGAGCACCACTACGTCTTCATTGAGGCTGATCTGGGGTTCGAGGGTCTGCGAATGATCGAGAGGAACGACAGCTTCCCTTTCGACTGCGTCCTGTTTGACGAGTCCGTCAAAGACATCACAGCCCGCGAGTTTCTGGCGGCCCTGAGCAGAGAAACCCGTCTGCCTGCGTGTGCAGTGGTTGTGCTGAGCGAATGTTCTCCGGAGGCGGGGCGACCGTTGCTGCAGGCTGGGGCTCAGGATTGCCTGTCGAAGAGCCAGCTCACGTCGGAGACGTTGAACAGAGCCATCATCAATGCCATGGAGCGGTATGCGATGTCGGTTGAAAGCTTTCGTATCAAAGATGCGATGCGAGAAAGCGACGCGAAGTTTCGAGCGTTACTGGAAGCAGCTCCGGATGCCATGGTCATCGTCGACCAGCATGGAGTTATTGTACTGGTGAATGCATTGACCAAACGTATGTTCGGGTACTCAATTGAGGAGCTAATCGGACAACATGTGGAGATTCTGATGCCACTTCAGATGCGAGAAGGTCATGCCAATCATCGGCTGGCTTATTCCGGGGAATCGCAACCCCGGGAAATGAGTGGCGGACTCGAGCTGCTGGGACTACGAAAAGATGGAACCCAGTTTCCCATCGAGGTGAGTTTGAGTCCCCTGGAGACGGCTCAGGGAGTTCTGGTTTCCAGCGCGATCCGGGACGTGACGGTGCGCAAACAGGTCGAAGATCAGCTTCGTAAGAGCGACGCACAACTCCGGTTCATCATGGACTCCATGCCACAAAAGATTGGCACAACAAAACCCAACGGTGATGTGGACTACTTCAATCCTCAGGTGACCGAATTCTCCGGCCTGTCGTTCGAACAGATTCGGGCATGGGGCTGGACTCAGTTCATCCACCCCGATGATGTCGCGGGCCATGTCCAGGCATGGAAAAAATCTATTCAGACCGGGGAAGACTTTGAGTTTGAAAGTCGATTCCTCCGTTTTGATGGTATCTACCGCTGGCATTTTAGTCGTGCTTTGCCGATGCGAGATCATGCCGGGGCGATCGTGATGTGGGTAGGGTCTAACACGGATATCGATGATATTAAGCAGGCCGAGGCAGCTCTGCAGATTTCCGAGATTCGCTATCGGCGATTGTTTGAGGCGGCAAAAGACGGGATTCTGCTTCTGGATTTTGCGACCGGACACATCGTTGATTCCAATCCTTTCATGAGTGATCTGTTGGGATACTCACATAAGAACTTTCTGGGGAAAGAACTCTGGGAGATCGGTTTGTTCAAGGATCGATCAGCCAACGAAGCGGCAGTGAAAGAATTGCAGGGCTCCGGCTACCTTCGTTATGAACATCTGCCGCTGGAGTCCAAAACCGGCCTTGCCGTCGAAGTGGAGATCGTGGCCAACGCGTATCGAGAAGCCGATCATCAGGTAATCCAGTGCAACATCCGCGACATCACCGAACGCAGTCGTCTGGAGAAGTTGCTGCAGTCGCAGGCGAGAGAGCTGGAGAACCTGCATTTGCGGAAGGACGAGTTTCTGGCGATGTTAAGTCACGAACTGCGAAGCCCATTGGCTCCGATTGCGAATGCGGTTCAACTGATGAGTCTTCAGCAGGATACGGAATCGAGAACCCAGCAGCAGGCTCGCAATATCATCGAACGACAGCTCGCCAAACTGCAGCATCTTGTTGACGATCTGCTGGAGGTCTCGCGGATTACTTCCGGCCGAGTGCAGCTGCGAAAGGAATGGGTCGCGATCAGCGGTATCGTTCAGGGAGCCATTGAGACGGTCAGGCCACTCATCCAGCAGAAGCGTCATGAGCTGTCTGTATCACTACCTTTGGTTCCGATCTGGCTGAACGCTGATGCGGCACGACTGGAACAAGTCGTTGTGAACCTGCTGACCAATGCCGCCAAATACACAGAAGAAGGCGGCCAGATCTGGCTGACCGTCGTCAAAGAGAACACCGACTGCGTGATCCGAGTCCGCGACTCGGGCGTGGGAATTTCTCCTGCGTTGCTTCCAAACGTGTTCGATCTGTTCACTCAGGCCGAACGCTCTCTCGATCGATCTCAGGGCGGGCTTGGTATCGGACTGGCTTTGGTTCAGCGACTGACGGAGCTGCACGATGGAACGGTGGAGGCTCAAAGCGAACTCGGTCATGGAAGTGAATTCATCGTTCGGTTGCCACTACAGCCGGATGCGATGCGAAGCGGGCCGAATCCGGAAGTTTCCTCGCCCAATGCGACCAGGGCACTGCGAGTGCTTGTTGTCGATGACAACGTGGACACGGTTCTGGGATTCTCGATGCTATTGAAGGCCCATGGCCATGATGTTCGAACGGCCTACAGCGGTTTAGACGTGCTGCAGATCGCCCGCGAATTTCATCCACAAGTCATCATGCTGGATATCGGACTGCCGGGACTGAACGGATACGAGGTCGCTAAACAGATTCGCGCTGAGCCTGATGGCAAAGAAATTCTCCTGATTGCTTTGACCGGATACGGACAGGAATCAGACCGCCGATCCTCCCGCAACGCCGGTTTCGATCATCATCTTGTGAAGCCTGCCAGGTTCGATGAGTTGTTGCAGATTCTGGCGACGGTGAAGGTGGGCGAATGAGTACGATGTGCCGGTGAGAATTAAACATAGACCGTTGAGTATTCAGGGCTGGAAGCCCGGCACAACCACTGACGGGGTCGTGAGGCCCCGGAACCGAAACACATTAATGATCAGGGCTGAAAGGCCGACACATGACCATCTTCTTTGTTTCGACCCTTCGGGCCTTCGAGCTTTCTGTGTTTGTCAACCGGTGGCTCACGCCACCGGCAGAGGTTGTGTCGGCCCATCCGGGCCTGAATCACAGAACCGCTGGGCTTTCATGACAACTTCAATTTCAACCCAGGACAACCAATTATGACCAGCGATCAATCACTTCGAGTGCTCATTGTCGATGACAATCGTGACGGCGCGGATGCGCTGGGGTTGCTTCTGGAGGAACTCGACAATCAGGTCCATGTCACCTACGGCGGGATTCAGGCTCTGGATGTTGCGACGGCGTTTCGTCCCGATTTAATG
>JBIIIF010000179.1:0-15003 GCA_044235005.1 Planctomycetaceae bacterium
AGGAGAGTGAAGCAACCCGCAACGCTACGGCTGATCTTCAATGAACGTCCGCAGCTCAATCGAATTGCCGGATTTCACTGATGTGTAAAGAGCGGCAGCAGAACTCACGTCCAACGGCAACGACGCGTCCAGAGGCAGCGAATTTAGGTGTTGAGCCGACACAAAGTGTGCCGAATGCTGACCTATGACCTCAGCTTTAGAGCCAGTCACGACGACAGCAGTACCCTCATCAATACCGAAGCCCAGCAACATTGGATGACGGCGGATTACTGGCAACAAATCAGGCTGACGACCTCGTTGAGCAAAATGCTGATCAATCGCAACACCGGGCAGGAATGCAAATCCTCTTTCGTAGCCTTCCGCCATCATGACAGTGTTTCCCAGCGGATGGCCGCGAACAAGAAACTCACCCTGAATCGTTGCCCCCGCGGAACTTCCTCCAATAACGCCACCGCGACGAAGCACGTCGTGGAAAAGTTCTATGGCCGTTGTTCCCTCATAGGCGTCAACGAAATTCCACTGACGACCGCCACCGAACCAGACACCGGTCGCCGATTTCACGGCTGATTGAAATGCCTCTTTTTCAACTTCACCATATCGCTGAGTCAGTACGGTGACATTCGCCACTTCAGCTTGTTTCAGGAAGCCCGGAATTTCATCAGTGGTTTCATTGCGAGGAACCGCTGTGGGCAACACGACGATTTTGGCATCTCGTCCTCCAGCCAGCTCCACAAATCGATCAACGACATCCTTTGGCATCGAGCCTCCGCCGACAATAACAAGTGACCCCGACTTCAGTTCCGGAACCCCAAGGACTGGCTCACCAGGATTGACTCCCGATTTCCTTTGCAAAGCCGAACGACTGATCTGCGTGAGATCGGCAACTCCGCCATCGGCAATCTCATAAGACTCAGCATCTCGATAACTGCACTTCGCCAGCAGAACCGTTGCCTTGCCCTTCCCTGTCACCCTCAGACTTCTGCCTGAGACAATCACGGCCGTCGATTCATCAATGCCCAGCCCGAAACAACCCGAATTCTGATCAACAGCAATTCGAGAACGATTCAGTCGATTTCGTTCACTAAAGTGCTGATCAACGATTCCACGCGGCAGAAGATCCCAGCCAACTAACATCTCAGGCTGATCTTTCCCGGAGGCGATCATGACTTTGGACATAATGGCTGCACCGGCGGAGGTACCAGCGATTGTGCCGCCGCGTTGCAGCATCGCTCGAAGAGCATTCTCCACTCCGGAGCCAGCATACGTTTCCGCCAGCCGTGATTGTTGTCCGCCAGAGATCCAGACAACGCCGGCCTTCTCAATCACCTTGACTGTCTCGGCAAGTTTTTCTTCCGCGGGAAGTCCGAGATCAATGGAAACGACATTTGAAAGCCCATGGTCGCTCAGCCACTCTCGAGCCGACTTAGCAGCGTCGAGAGGTTCTGACGACGCATCGGCCAGAATCACAACAGAGGCACCCTCTGATTTCTTCTTGAGAAGCTCAGTGACACCATCAGGAACTTCGCCACCACCGACAAGAATCAATGTGCCGGGGATTCCTTCCGGATCCAGGTTTCGATCAGTTTGCCCATAGGAAGCGGAGCCCAGCGAAACAATCGCCGTGATCAACAGTATCAACAGCGCGTGACACGCGGGCTCGAACATTGGACGAACAAGAGTGTGCCAGACACTCACACATCTTTCTGCATTCGAGACGTAGTGTCGGGCGTGGCGACTTGATTCGGTGTCGTTCTGCCTCAGGACACAAACAGACGCCCGTAACTCGGAACACGATCGATGGGGCATGGAACGTTACTCTGTAGCTCAGAAATGATCAGCGACGGCCCTGGCACACTCCAGATCATGAGCAATTGCCGACAATTTGCTACTCGACAGCACACGGATTGACTCAAGCCCTAAAGAACCAGAAGAGTGTATTTGATTAGCCATCATTTGCGTTGCCATTGCGCGTATGGCACTGGACCAAGAAAGGCCTGATTCTCCAGGGGCGCGTTCTTGCCAAGCTCACTGATTGTCGGCGTGACAAACAGGAATCCCGCATGAGCAAACAATAGGGGCAACATCAACAGTCGAATGCCCCAGCGAAACGGAAACCAGGCGAGTCGATCCTGAGCCATCCCGCGATGATAGGCCCATGCGACCAGAATTCTTGCCGGGTAAGTCAGAATGATAAAGAACGGAGTCAGCAACAACATGGCGTCGGCTGGCAGCAATCGAATCTTCGCGAGATACAACGGAAACGTCATGGCATACATCAGCACTGTCGTCACCATCCAGCTCAACGGCGCGTTACGGATGACTCGGCGAGCGACGCTGATCTTGAAGATCGAACGAAACTTTCCAGTCATAGCCTGATGAACCTGCAGCAGTGGAAGCCAGGCTGTTACAGGAATCATGATCAGCACACCAAGAAACGACAGCAGCCCAAAAAGAGGTGATGTGCGATTCGGTGCGGAATAGGCGACCATCAAACCGGCTGGAACAATCAGCCAAAGCACCGCTCCGAAGAACGCTTTCAGGCCAATCAGAAAATGATGAACGGGACGAACAAGCTCAAGGACTTGCTCCAACCCGGCAGACATTTCTTCGCGACCTTTCGAGCTGAAAACTTTTCGACAGATCCAGATTGCATTCTTGATGGGCCGCAGAAAGCATCCCACGGTGCCCCCACGAGCAATCGCGAGCATCAGATGAGTCGCAACGACGTACTGCAGGATGCGCAGATTTGAGGACATCTGAATAACTTGTTCATGTGACACACCAAGAATCACAGCGGCGTCACTGGTTCGAGTCGCCTGAAGTCGAATTGGGATCAGGAACAAGATCGAGAAGAAGACAATGACGCCAAGTCGCGGTGCCAACGTCATCAACGGAAACCCATCGCGGAGTCGACCACTGTTGGCAACTCGACGCTGAGGATCAATCAGATAACCCAGCGTCAGAATATTGAGTCCCGGTATCGCAGCCAGTATCGCCAGAATCAGGATGAGGCAAGCCGATCCGAAAGCCACATGAATCGCCCAGAATGCAGAACGCACAGGTTTCCAGAGCCCGGGGAATTTTCCCGGTCCCATCCTCTGTTCAATCGGAGGGATTGCCTCTGGCGGATTCTCGGAAGACTCCACAGAGGGGGACGTTGTGCCGATCGGCAAACTCGGCGGTGCTTCCGCTTGCAGGGCGCTCATAATCGGATCCCTTGTGGTACTTATAAGTTATCTGACTTGATCAATTCGGCGAATACCGGCCAAAATTAGACAACAGAATCCAGGTTTCTGAAAGATGGTTCGAATGAATGCTTGTGACTAACGAGCAGAAGGATATCGAACACAGATTGTGCCGCAGAGACGAGATGATTCCTTTTGTGAACAGTGCGTTGCGACCGGTTAACCTGTGTAACCAGATGCGAGGATCTGAGAGAGTATGAGAGCCATCGTCGTCATCTTCGCGATCTGTGTCGCCTTTCTTGTGCTGAAAGTGGTTGAGGTGGCCGGCCGAATCGACCATCGCCCTGCCCTGCCGATCGCCATCGCACCCGATCAGGATCTCAGCCCTGCTGTCGAGCGTCTGAATGCTGAGTTTCGCAAACAATGGGACGCTGAGGGCGTCCACCCTGCGGCCTTCGCCGATGACCTGACTGTCCTGCGTCGTCTTTCCCTTGCTTTGTTTGGTACAGTGCCCTCGCTGGAGGACATTCGCCGGTTTGAAGCTGATGAGCAGCCGGATCGATTCGACCGATGGGTTGTCGACATGCTTAAGGATTCACGCTACAGCGACTATTTTGCAGAACGATTGGCTCGCAGTCTTGTCGGCGTCGAAGGCGGGCCGTTCATTGTTTTCCGCCGCGACCGCATGACGGCCTGGCTGGCCAATCAACTGCGGAAAGATGCATCATGGTCCGAGATGACCAAAGAGCTGATCGCAGCCGAAGGTCTCTGGACTGATTCTCCAGCCGCCAATTTTATCACAATCGCTCGACAGGATGATGAAACCATCAATGTCAACAAGCTGGCAGGCCGCTCAGTGCGAACATTTCTCGGCCAGCGAATTGACTGTGCTCAGTGTCATGACCATCCATTCGACCAGCAGTGGAAGCAGCACCACTTTGAAGGGTTAGCGGCATTTTTTTGTCAGGCTGGGGTGACATTCGGAGGTGTTACCGATAGTCAGATGGACGACAAGAAACAGAAAGTTGTTTACAAAGTTGTTGATCCGGGAAAAGAAGAAACGGAAGCTCGAATTATCCCCGAAGCCGTGCCCTTCAATTCAGAGTGGTTGCCGTCAGAGGGCGGGTTGCGGCATCGTCTGGCAGAATGGATCACGCACAAGGAGAATCGGCGTTACGAACGTGCGATTGCGAATCGCGTCTGGGGATTCATGTTCGGCAAACCGCTACATGATCCTGTCGACGATCTGCCTCATCCTGTTGACGGTGAACAGGACGCTCTGGACATTCTCGGACAGGAATTTCGTGCTCGCGGAGACAGGCTTACTGTGCTTATTCGCATGATTGCGTTGTCAGATGCTTTTCGGCTCTCCTCGGAATCAAGTGCCGCTGACGAATCCGAATACCAGGCTCAGGTGGATGCATGGTCCACGTTCCCACTCGTTCGTCTTCGCCCCGAGCAGGTCATCGGATCGCTGTTTCAGGCGGCTCACGTTCGCACCATCGACCAGAATTCTAATCTGATCGCCCGTGTTCAAAAGTTCGGAAATGAAAATGACTTTCTCAACGAATACGGTGACATGGGTGACGACGAGCTCCTGCAGCAGGTCGGCACAATTCCTCAGGCTCTGCTAAGGATGAACGGTCGATTCTCGTCGGAACTCAGCAAAGCAGAGTTGCTGACAGCCGCCGGACAGATACTCAACTTCTCGCCGAACGATGAAGCTGTCGTTGAGAACAGCTACCTGACCTGTCTTGCAAGACGGCCTTCGGACGAAGAAAAAGAATACTTCGTGGCGATGCTCGACAAAACCTACGAGGCGGCCGCAAAAAAACGCGAAGCATCGCCAGATGCACCAGAAACAGATCCAAAGCCGGATCGATCAAGAGCGGAAGTCGTTCAGGACATTTTCTGGACGCTCTTCAACAGCCCGGAATTTTCGTGGAATCATTGACCGCCTCCGTCGCTTGCAAACCAGATTCTCAAACCAGCCCTGCGTTCTGAGTATTCATTATGAACACAGAAATCAGTCGTCGAAGAATCCTGCAAATGCTCTCCGTTTGCGGACTAACTCTGGCCTTGCCGGGTATGTCAGCTCGAGCAGCCTCACGGCGGCGCGATGAGCGTCCAAAGTCGCTGATAACACTGTGGATGAACGGTGGCATGAGTCAATTGGAGACTTGGGATCCACACCCCGGAACTCCGACCGGTGGTGAAGTGAAGGATATCAGTACGTCCGCCAGGGACATGCACATCTCGGAAATGCTGCCGCAACTCGCCGAGCAAATGCATTTGTGCACTGTGATCCGATCATTGACTTCTAAAGAAGGAGATCATGAACGAGGTTCGGCATTTGTGAAGACTGGTTACCGCCCTGAACCGACTCTGAAGTATCCCACACTCGGCGCGATTGCGGCCCACGAACTTCCTGATTCGAAAATTGAAATCCCACAACACGTTGCGCTGGCACCAAGCGGCTTCGTGACTCCGGAAGGCGGATACCTCGGCAATGAGTGGGATGCCTTTCGAGTATTCAGTCCCGGCGATGGACTGTCTAATCTGAAATCGTTCGTTTCCAAAGAACGTCAGACTGACCGGTTGAAAGGACTGAGTGTCGTCAGCAAACAATTCGAGTCCAATCGCCAGTTCGGGGCAACTCGCACGCTGCACCAAAACACTCTCGACCGCGCGCTGACAATGATGACGTCTGAACAGTTGAAGGCATTTGAGCTGGATTCCGAGCCGGCCGCCGTCAGAAAAGCTTACGGAGATACTTCTTTCGGAAAAGGATGCATGGTGGCTCGGCGGCTGGTGGAGGTTGGCGTTCGTTCCATCGAAGTCAACTTATCGGGCTTCGATACTCACGTGTCCAACCACGAAGGCCATATTACTCAGACGAAAATCCTTGACCCCGCGATCGCAACACTGCTCAAAGAGCTTAAAGAGCGAGATCTGCTGGATTCCACAATCGTGCTTTGCATGAGCGAGTTTGGTCGCACGCCCAGCATCAATCCAGCTGGCGGTCGAGATCACTGGCCAAACTGGTTCTCCTGCATGATCGCAGGGGGTGGTTTCCGCGAAGGCACCGTGATCGGTGCAACACCGTCGGATCTTCCGAAGCAGTCTTCAAATATGCAGATGATGGCCGGCGGAAAAATGATCGGCCCCGAAGACCCCATTCAGGTTCCCGAGTTGTACGCAACGATCATGGCAGCGATGGGAATCGATGCTCGCAAAGAGATCATGACGCCGATTGGCCGACCAATTCGATTTGCCGATGCAACGCCTTCCGCTCGTTTGCTGAAGGATGATGTGGCTGCAAAAACGATCAAGAGCTGAGCCATGCCCCTAACCGTCACGCTATTTCAGACCTGGTAGCTGATCGTCTGATCGCCGGGTCTGCATGGCATATGGCACGAGGCCTCCATCTGATCCCGCGAAGAAAAGTCTGCATCAGAGCTCCTCAGCAATTTGCCTACCCAAGTGCTGTGCGAATGCGTTCCACCAACTTATTGTCGGCCGCTGTCGAACCCTTCAGGTAATATGTGCTGGCAGCCATGAATCGGGCTTGAAAGTCGGGCGATATCTTGTTGTAGTCTTCCAGCGTCGCCGTGCTGAACTTGTAATCATGAGAATCATTGCCCTTCATGAAGATCAGGCGTCTGGCCGCTGTCATGAAAGGTTCGGCGTGATCAACGTTTGTCAAGAAGTCCAATGTCTTTTGAGCGGCCTCTTTCGGACTTGAGCCAACACTGTCAAAAATTGCGTCGACGGATAACGGCTCCGGTAAAGACGTCGGCATTAACTCGTCAATTCTTGTCTCGCCTAAATTCCCGCGATTCTTCATCGACTCACGGAACTGCGGCAGGAAAGCGGCATTCTGCAACAATAACTGTTTGCGAATCTCAGGCGAGCCAACGGTGTCATACAGAAATCGAATCGCGTTGGTCGTAGTCATCGCATGCAGCGACACGATGCCGGTCTGTCGCATCAACAACTCCCCTGATGCCAAATGCAATGCATCATAAATCGACTGCGGTGACACGCCTCCGTTCAACTGTTCCAACACGCAGTTTGCTGATTCCTCCGGTGTACCGGTCCGGAGGAGGGTCAGCAACTCCGAGGTTGCCGCAGAATCAACGCGGCCCGATTCCCAGCCGTCGCGAATCTTTGTCGCGAGAACCTGATTGAAACGCCAGGAGCGATCGGGCGCCAGATCACTGGAGGACGGATTCGGCTCCCCATTGTGATTCAGCAGCGCATAGGCCAATGAACGCAGAACGGGTTCCGAGTGCTCCCAACCAATCGTCTGCAGGGTTCTCCACGCATTGGCCAGGTAGATGGCCTTATGTCCGATACTCCGAAAATCTCGAGCCGCATATCCTGCGAAAAGTTCAAGAGTCTCGGTTGCTCCCAGCATTCGGGCGATACCGGCGGACGCAACATCCGCCTGCATCACATCCCATTTTTGCATGGCTTCATGAAATGTCTTACGCACTGACTCTGACGACGGAATGCCGGATTCGTCAACCGGCGCCATCGTCCAGTTGCCATCATTCACATCACGAATTTGAGAACTCTTGAACTCATCCAACGCCCACAGGATCGGCAACCAGCGATCTGAATCGGGCGATGCCATACTTGCCATATGGGCGGAGTTAACTACAAGCACCGCATGGAATTTGAAACCAACGGCCGGCCGAGGCTCCACGTTCCTGACACCGGCCAGCAGCAAAGCCGCGAGGACTTGCTGGTAATTGAGGCCATTGCGAATACGGGAACCGATTTCCTCCAGCAGCTTCTCTCGCGGTGTTTCTTCGATGAGCCGTACGAGGGGCTCGATTCCGGGCCGAAGCTGAACGATCCGCGGCAACGCTTTTGCCTCATCCAGGGAGACCGAGGACAGGCCAGCGATCAAACGATCACCACTCAAGATCGACAAACCTGCTGATGACGCTGAAAGAAAACCACGTCGAGTAAACGGTCCAGTCATATCCAGCTCACTTTCAACGGAGTTAAGCGGTCACTGCCTGTGATTCTAGCCGGCCCAGGCTTTGTCGCGAAGTGATTAAAACACTCTGCATTTCACATCCAGTGTGAAAAGATCGAGTCGATAAAAGGTTCAATGCCGATTAAGTTGTCGGTCGACATCAGAGCAGTCGAATGTCCCGTTGCTGTGAGTGCATCAGCCAGCTTCAGGGAGCAACATTCTCTGCTGAGGCCTTCGGGCTCACGCCAAACCAGCCCCCGATGTCAAATGGGATCTCCAGCCGGTCTGCCTTCTTCTGAATGGCTTTGTTAACTCGTGCTGGCAAATCCTTATTCTCCCGGCGAAGTCGCATTTGAATCAATTCTTCAATCACTTCTCCATGCGCCTGAACTACGGTACCTTTGAGATGACTGATCCGCTGCAGCCGAAAGTTTTCCATTTTGGCAGTGGCCTGAGTGACCGAGGGCACAAAGCGAAGTCGAGCTCCCTTGTCCGTTGTCACGACTTCGGACTTCACATCAAGAACTGCATGTAAGCTCAAATCAACCACCGCATCCGCGCTGATGCTCCAGAGCATGACGCCGTAGTTCCACTGTTGCTGTCGGCCATTGACCTGCAACTTCGCCGACGTATGAATCTCGTATCGCTGAGTTCCCTCATCGGGGTCCGGCAACTGAATCGCTCTCAATGTGAACGTGTTCACAGGATCAACCAACTCACCGGAACCGCGTAGCCAGGTCCCGTGATTCACCATATTCCACCGGCGACTGGTCTTCAGCTTCCCGCCATCAAAGTCAACATTCAGCCCCGACTGAATTCGCTTTTCATCTCCCCAGCCATCTTCATCATCGAACTTCTGCGGCAGCAGAATCAACGCAACACTGCGAATAAACTGCTGACCTTCCTCTGGCAGATCTCGCCGCTGATGATTGGGGCGCTGATAAGCCGCTTCCGTTGAGAGAACCTGTTCAGGCGGTTCTGCCACCTCAGCAACTTCAGATTCCTGCGACAACTGCGGGGCAGTAGTTGCTGCGGCCTCTTCCTGCCCAGCGAAGTGCGGTGGCGTGATTCCTATCAAAAGAAGAGTGAGGGCAGAAAAGAGTCTTGGTGTAATCATTCGGCGGTTCCTTCCAGCCGAGATTGTAGCAATCCGCTTCGAAAGGACAGCAGCAAGTTTGGGAGATCAACAGACGACAGCCTGCTATTTCGAATACGGCCCGGATCCGGCGGTCGCTGTTTGATTCGCCAGGCCCTTTGCAAGGCAACTCCGAACCACTTCCAGGGCGCGCGAGACGTCCCCGGCGGAAACATCCAGATGGGTCACTGCACGCATTCGCTGGCCGCCCATCGGGCCGATCAGGATGCCCTGCTCTTTTATCGCACCGCAAAACTGAACGGCCGTTCCAAGGTTGGAATCGATCTCAAAAAACACAAGATTGGAGTCTACAAGCGAAGCATCGCAACGGAGCCCTTCAATGCCGGTCAACCCCTGCGCCAACTGCTGAGCATTCTCGTGATCCTGCCGCAGACGATCTACGTTGTTCTCAAGAGCATAAATCGCTGCGGCTGCGACAATGCCAGCCTGTCGCAACGAACCTCCAAAGATCTTGCGTACTCTACGAGCCTTTAAAATGTCGTCTTTGTCTCCAATCAACATCGATCCCATCGGGCAGCCGAGCCCTTTGGAGAAGCATACCGAAATGGTGTCAAAGCATTTCCCAAGGTCCGTCGCCGAATATCCGCCAGCGACCATCGCATTGAAAACTCGAGCCCCATCGAGATGTCGCTTCAATCCGTGGGCCACGGCCCACTCTGACACTCGCTGCAATTGATCGAGAGGATAGACTCGGCCGCCACCAATGTTTGTAGTGTTCTCCAGGCAAAGTAACCGCGTCCGAGGAAAATGCTGGTCGTTAATTCGAATGCGTCCCTCCAGATTGGGGATATCCAGAAAACCTCCATCAGCGGCAATCGTGCGAACTGTCACCCCGCTCAATGCGGCTGGCGCTCCACCTTCAAACAGTGAGATATGTCCTGTTTCGTTGATCAGGAGTTCGTCGCCGGGAACGCAGTGAACTCGAACCCCCATCTGATTGCTCTGAGTTCCCGAACACGCAAACACGGCAGCCTCGCAACCGAACATTTCGGCAACCATTTTCTCGAGGCGATTGACTGTTGGATCTTCGCCGAGCATGTCGTCGCCGACCTCCGCGTTAGCCATCACCTGACGCATCGCCAGGGACGGACGAGTGACGGTATCACTGCGAAGATCGATCAGTTTCACGGGGCAGACTTTCAAAGAACGGGAATGAGCCATAAAAAACGGTCAATTCAGGGTTGTGGACTGTACTTCGGGCTGCTGAAGGCTTCAATCACTGAACAAAGTACTCTCCATTCCGCGACAAACGCCCGCTTCCCGGGAAGAGCCCGTTGTCCGCGTGGCTCTGCCATACTTAAAAGCTCAATGGTCTTACAGATTTCATCCTCATGCCTTCACTTGCCATAAAAACTATCGATTGCCGTCAGGGCGACGCCAAGCAGTTGTTTCGCGATCTGCGAGACAAACTCAGTCCACGAGGCGATGTTGTGTCCGAAGCGGGGCGACAGCGTACCATCGACCTGTTCGGAGAACCGCTCAGTCCTCGCGAAGTCGTGAAGCGAATTTGTGACGATGTTCGCAGTCGTGGCCTTGAAGCTGTTCTGCACTACACGTCAAAGCTGGACCGCAAAGATCTGACTCCTTCAACGGTCCGCGTCACGCAGAAGGAACTGGATGCCGCTTCTGAAAAGGCATCTCCTGAGTTCCTGAACACGATCGGCCAGATCCGCCAGAACATTGCCGAATTTCAGCGAGCTATTCTGCCGAAGGACGCTCGCATTGTTCGCAAGATTGGAGCCGAGATTGTCGAGCTTCGCCAGCGACACCTGCCGATGAAGCGAGTTGGGATCTGCGTGCCCGGTGGAGCTGCCGCCTATCCGTCGACAGTGCTTATGACAGCGGTCCCGGCCATGACCGCAGGCGTCAAAGAGATTGCGATCGTTGTGCCGCCAACTGACTTCGGTGGCTACAACGTCGATATGTTGGCCACCTGCAATGAACTGGGGATTAAAGAAGTTTATCGCGTCGGAGGTGCTCAAGCCGTTGCTGCACTGGCTTATGGAGTCGAAGGCATTCCGCGAGTCGACAAGATCGTTGGGCCGGGAAATCTGTTTGTGGCCCTTGCCAAACAGCATGTCTTTGGCGACGTCGATATCGACAGTATCGCAGGCCCCAGTGAAGTTATCGTTCTGGCCGACAATACGGCTCGCGCAGACTTCATCGCCGCAGATTTAATTTCTCAGGCAGAACACAGCCCGGGATCCGGAGTTCTGATTACCTGGCACGAGCCGCTCATCGCCGCAGTGAAGCAGGCACTGGAACAACAACTGGCAGAACTGCAGCGAGGTGATCTCGCGCGGCAGTCGCTGGAAGATTACGGTGCTCTGATCCTGGCACGTGACGAAGCGGAAGCGGCTGCATTAACAGATATGCTTGCGCCGGAACATCTGCATATTTCTATGGACGTTCCGGAACGAATGCTGTCGCAGATTCAAAACGCCGGGGCCATTTTTATGGGGCATTTTACCCCTGTCGCTCTCGGCGACTATATCGCCGGGCCATCTCACGTTCTTCCGACCGGCGGGACAGCTCGATTCGCCAACGGTCTTGCCTCTACAGACTTCATCAAACGCAGTTCGATCATTCACTACAATGCAGCGGCCTTGCGAGCCGACGCCGATCACGTGCGTCTGATGGCAGAAAAAGAAGGCCTGACAGCCCACAGCGCCAGTGTTGATATTCGACTGAAGTGATTCGACGCAGATTCCCGAACAAGCCAAGAGAGAATTCATTGTCACAGCACATCATGTTTTTTGATATCGACGGCACAATGCTCAGCACCGGTGGAGCCGGACAACGTGCCATGGAACTCGCGCTCGTCGAAGAGTTTCGGATCCGTTTCCCGTTTGAAGACGTTCTGACGGCAGGACGCACCGACTGTGGAATTGCCGATGAGATCTTCTCGAAGTACCAGCTTGAAGATTCGCCGCAAGAGCGTCAGCGATTCATGAACAGTTATCTGGAACGCTTGCCTGACTGCCTGAGGACATTACCAGGCGTTCTGCTGCCAGGTGTCACGGAACTGCTTGAACAGCTCAACAGGCTTGAGAATGTTCACCTGAGTCTGCTGACCGGCAATTATGTTGAAGGAGCATGGATCAAGCTTCGCCACTTTGGAATCGATCACTACTTTCAATCGGGAGGCTATGGCGATGATCATCCTCACCGTGACGATGTCGCAAGGCTGGCTTTGCAGAATGTGCGAGGTCACCTGAATCGCCCTGTCGACGGACATGATGCCTGCGTCATCGGTGATACACCGGCCGATATTCGTTGTGCCCGAGCCATCAGCGCCCGCGCCGCGGCTGTCGCAACCGGTGTTTATTCTCGCGAACAACTGAGCCCGCATTCTCCGGACCATCTTTTTGATGATCTCCGCGAGACAGAAACCGTGATAAACCGGCTCTTGCAGAAGTTCTGAAGCATTGACCGCACCAAGGTTGAATTGACGCCGCGTGCAGGATGTGTATGAATCGCCTCCATGGACGACACACACGAAACATGTTCTTCGATCAATTCTTCGGAAGCCCATCAAAGTCACAATGACGCAGGAAGCCTCTCCGGCAGTCTTGTGGAACAGTCGGGCGCGATTTCGAAACCACCGCAGGCTAATTTGCTGTGGAGGCTGGTTCGAGTTCCATTCTGGCTATTCTGCAAAACCTGGGTGCGGTTACGTGTCGTTGGACGTGAGCACATCGACAGCACTCGCGGCGGTTTGTTTCTGGTCAACCATCAGTCATTTCTGGATCCCCTCTTTGTTGCCGTGTTCCTGGGAAGACCGGTCTCCTATCTTGCTCGTGACAATCTATTTCGCATACCTGTCATTGGCTGGATTCTCCGCAAAACATACGTGATCCCAATTAGCCGAGAGGCAGCGCGGGGCGGCAGCATTCGATCAGCCCTGGAGCGTCTGGAGAGCGGATTTCTCGTCGGAATCTTCCCTGAGGGAACCCGCACCTCAGATGGCAAGGTCGGCGACTTTCGCCCCGGCTTCCTCGCGCTGGCCCGTCGTACTCAACAACCCATTTATCCGGTGGGAATTGTCGGTGCGGATCGAATCATGCCGCGAAATTCAAATTGGATTCGTCCCGGACGCGTCGATGTTGTCATCGGTGCTCCTTTAACGTTTTCCGAACGACAGCAACTTCACGACAGCGTTGATGATGGCGCGCTTTGTCGAATGGCTCGAAGCCGAGTTGAGGCATGCACGCAACAGTCATTACTGGAAGCGACACATCCCGGAAACAACAAGTGAGTCTCAGACTGGTCGCAGAACATCGCTTCGGTGGACTGGCTTCGAGTGCAACGCTCCATCGGCGTTCGTTGGCCGAAGGGGACGGTCGGGCGATCAGAAGAAGACACGCCGTCCGAGCCTATCCGGATAATTGCTTCTTCGCTGGCGACAAGGTGCAGTCCGCTCGGAGCGATACTGACCACCGCTGGCTTAAAGGTCGATCTGACGGAGCGGCACAGTATTCCGCAGGGAGGACAGACGGATTTTGCACGGGGTAACTGCACGGTTTTTGCCTGCCCCCGTTGACCACTTATTGCAATGTCAGCAAATCGGAAGACCAATAAAAAAAGGCCACCTGAAGATCAGGTGGCCTTAAATTCACAGATCGCAGAGAGACTTCTATTCTTCTGCCACGAACGGCAGCAAACCAATGAACCGAGCCCTCAGGACTGCAGTTCGAACAGCACGCTGGTAAAGAGCAGTGGTGCCTGTTCTGCGTCGTGGAAGAATACGACCTTCGCGATCAATCAGATTTCGCAGGGTCTTCAGATCCTTGTAGTCCACATAAACTGGACGTGGTACTTCACCGTGCCCAGTAAACATGCAGCTCATCTTTTTCTTTTTCAGACGAGCACGGCGTTTACGAAGTTTCTTCAGATCTGCGCGGGAAATTGTTGCCATGTAACGACTTACAGCCTTTAACTGAAACACTGACTGCGGACTTGAACCCCGTAAAGCCCGCATAAGATCCAACGATCAGCAGGCCGCCCGACGGACCGGGATAATCCCAGCGGGGAGACGAAGAGACCCAGTGTAATTCGGCAATCGTCTGCCGACAACACAATCCTGAGTCTCATTTTGTAATCGGTGGAACTGAAAATCAGCACTGAGTTTCAGCAACCGCCACAATTAAATGGCGTCGGTGCCGGTTTCGCCTGTTCGAATTCGCACAACCTGCTCCAAATTGTACTGGAAAATCTTTCCGTCCCCAATTTGACCGGTTCGAGCGGCCTCACAAATGGCGTTGATCGCGCCTTCGACTTCATTGTCGTTGACGATGACTTCAAGCTTCACCTTGGGCATGAAATCTACAGTATATTCTGCACCGCGGTAGGTCTCTTTGTGACCTCTCTGGCGACCAAAACCTCGCACCTCGGAGACCGTCATTCCCTGAACGCCAATCGTGGTGAGCTTTGTTTTGACGTCTTCGAGCTTATAGTGACGGATAACTGCCTCAAGCTTTTTCATGATCTCTGCCTTGACCCCTGTCGACTGAAAATCGAGCACATCAGGAAATCTGTGCTCGACGTAACCTGGAAACTTGTACTTCACGCCAATAAGAAAGACCAGCCAGTTCACCGCCCCGCCGAAACAATGCCAATTGGACAGCATCGATTAGGTCCGTCAGTACGGGCCATACACTCCGTCAAATTCA
>JBIIIF010000411.1:0-4299 GCA_044235005.1 Planctomycetaceae bacterium
AGTCATCCGACATTCGTGATATGAATCGCGAAGAGTTGGAACTGCACCTTCGAGAAGAGGGTGAGCGTCAGGGTGAGTCACAGATCTATGAACAGATCGATGTGAATCTGCCGGAAGATGCCGAGAGTAAGCTCGACTGGAACTGGCTGGCTCTTGCAAAGTGGTCCAACCGGACCTTCGGACTTTCACTGCAGGACAAAGATCTTCGCAAGCATGATCGAGATGACCTGGCAGTCTTCCTGTTGGCTCAGGCCAAAGAAGGCATGGCTCGCTGGGATCTGAAGGAGCTGGACAATCTGCTGGATCCCCAGTTCGTTCAGAAATCCCTGTGTGGCTGGGCCAACTTCAACTTCCTGCTCGGACTGAAGTCAGAAGAACTGACGGGGCTCGAAGAGAAGCAGATTGCCACGCTCATCAAAGACAAGGTCCGCAGCCGCTACGATGAAAAGGAAGTCACGTTCCCGATATCGGTCGGAATGCACCAGTTCCTTGAAGGCGACGGCAAGCAGAACGAGCGATTCAATCGCGAAAAACTGGCACGCTGGGCGAACACTCGCTTCCGAGCGGACTACAATCCGGAACAGTTTGCTGATCTGCAGACGGCTCAGATTTACGATTCATTGGTCACCACCAGCAAGCAGTTCCTGAGTCGACGACCGGTACGTGAGAAAGTTGACGCCCGGCTCGATGCAATCCTGGGCTCGCCTGCTGAAGCGTCCATGCGAGTGTCCGAGACGCAGGTCAACGATCTGGTCACCTGGATCGAAAATGAACTCGATCTGGAGCTGGATTCTTCTCGCCTGCTGAAGATGACCGCCGGTCAGCTTCGCACGGAACTGCTGCAGGGCATCGAGCAACTCTTCCGTCCGGAAATGCGTCAGACAGAACGCTCTGTGCTTCTGGAGTTTCTCGACACCGCCTGGAAAGATCACCTGTACTTCATGGGTCACCTGAAGCAGGGGATTGGTTTCGTCGGGTACGCTCAGAAGGATCCTCGCACAGAATACAAACGCGAAGGTCGACGAGCGTTTCTGGCGATGTGGGATCGGATTGCAGAACAGGTGACTCAGACTCTGTTCCGCATCGAAAACGAAAGCCCGAACTTCGTGCGATCCCTGTGGAAGATTACCGCCACTGAACACGATGTGGCTCCGCCGGATGATCAATTGGATCAGTTGCAGACGAATTCGCCAGAGCCAGGCGAGGAAGGGAAGGCCATCAAACCGATCATTAACGCAGGTCCTCGCGTTGGTCGAAACGATGATTGTCCCTGCGGCAGTGGCAAGAAGTTCAAGAAGTGCTGCGGTAAATAATCTTTAAGCAGGGCGGGCATTCGTGCCCGTTCTTTGATCGCCAGTCCATTAGTCGCTGGTCCATTAGTTGCCGGGAAAAGGATTTCCTCCATGCGATGGCTTCTGAACGCCGTCTACGTGCTGCTGCTGGCCAGCATCTCGCCTGTGATCGCATGGCGGATGTTCCGGCACGGACGTTATCGACAGGGCGTGGCGGAAAAACTTTTGGGACGAGTTGGATTTGAGGCAGATGGTCGGCCAGTCGTTTGGTTCCATGCGGTGAGTGTTGGTGAGGTCATTCAACTGCAGAAAGTCGTTGACGAGTTCCGACGCCGCACGCGGGAAGAATTCCAGATCGTTGTTTCCACCTCCACCGATACCGGCTGGGAGCTGGTGCAGAAGCGTTTTGCGGATTGCCGGAAGATATGGTTTCCTTTGGATTTCTCCTGGGCTGTCCATCAGGCCATTCGCCGAATCCAACCGACTCAGGTTGTGCTGATGGAACTGGAACTGTGGCCCAATTTTCTGGCCGAATGCCATCGTCAGGAGATACCGGTTTCGATCATCAACGCCAGAATGAGCGAACGCAGTCATCGCGGTTACTGCCGAATTCGTTTTTTGCTGAAGCCCCTGTTTAACAAGCTGGCGCTTGTTGCTGCTCAATCACAGACGTATGCCGATCGCCTGATCTCGTTAGGAGCCCTGGAGCACCGCACGGTTGTTACCGGCTCCATTAAGTTTGACGGCGTTGAAACTTCTCGCACAAATCCGAAGACGGAAAACCTGCGTCATGTTCTTGGCCTGAGGCATGGTGAAACCATCCTCATGGCGGGCAGTACGCAGGAACCTGAAGAACAGCTTGTTCTGGAATCCTGGATGCAACTGCGAAATCAGCATCCCAATCTGCGACTGATCCTGGTTCCCCGCCACCGTGAGCGATTCGAAGAAGTCGCAGCGATGGTCTCGTCTCGTAACCTTCCGCTGTTGCGTCGATCACTCGTTCAGGACCAGACTCATCAACACACCGACGACAACAAGAAGCCGGTCATCCTGCTGGATACGATTGGCGAGCTGAGCGCCTGCTGGGGGCTGGCCGACGTCGCATTCGTGGGCGGGAGTTTTGGAAATCGAGGCGGTCAGAACATGATGGAGCCGTCAGCGTACGGAGCTTGTGTCCTGTTTGGCCCGAATACATGGAACTTCCGCGACATTGTCGAACGCTTCCGTGAGGCCGATGGATGTCTTCAACTGCAGTCGCCCGATCAACTGTCGAGCACCGTTGATCAACTGCTGAACGATCCGGCTCGTCGACATCAGCTTGGCCGGAATGCTCAGAAAACAGTCCTGCAACAACAGGGGGCCACGGCCCGGACGGCCGAATTGCTGAACGATGTCCTTCTTCCGGTCACAATTCCTCTTCGCCGAGTCGCATAACACGCATGATTCTGGGAAAACTCAGAATCTTTGAGGCTGATTTTGCCCACCTGTCATTGATAGCGATCAACGAGTATGAGAATTCAGCTAAACGGGGAGCCCAGGGAAATCCCGGAGACCTGGTCAATCGCAGATCTATTGTCGGACCTGAAGATAGAGAATCGCTATTGTGCGGTCGAGCGGAATCGGTCGGTTGTGCCCCGTGAGAAGCATGCCGCGTGTTTGCTGCAGGAAGGCGATCTGATTGAAGTCGTGACGCTCGTAGGTGGCGGCTGATGAAGGCGTCTCAGTCAAAGTTGCTCAAGGGAGGCGATCGTGTCGCTTGAAAAGGCCGATGCTATTGTCATCCGTCAGGCGGACTTCAGCGAATCCAGCCGAGTGGTCACGTTCTTCAGCAGAGAATTCGGAAAGTTCGCGGCTCTGGCGAAAGGAGCGAAGCGGTTGAAGGGTCCCTTCGATGCTGCTCTTGACCTGCTCTCAACGTGTCGCGTAGTCTTCATCCGGAAATCTTCCGGGACTCTGAATTTACTGACGGAAGCGCGGTTAACGCAGCGTTTTACGCCTCAGAATTCGGGAACGCCCGGCAGTCTCAACAGTGTTTACGGCGGATATTACGTCGCAGAATTGCTGAATGGATTGACGGAAGATTTCGACCCTGCCCCTGAAGTTTTTGACCTCTCAGTTGCGACTCTGAATTCACTTTCCGCAGTCGATTCTCAATTCCCTTCCATCATTATTCACTTCCAGATTTCCTTTCTTCAGCTCATCGGTCTCCTTCCTGATCTGTTTGAATGTTCTGTCTGCGGCGAGTCCGTGGATCAAAACGGTGGCTACGCACATTGGGTCAGTCAGGGTGGATTGCTCTGTCAGGCCTGCCGTCGTGAAGAATATTCCGGTGCGTCGATCTCGGCCGGTTCCATCGAAGTTCTGCGTCGCATGACACAGGTTTCATCGGAACTGATCAGCCGAGTAAAGCTCAGCCGACAGCAGGCAGAGGAATGTCAAAAACTGGCCGTTTCCGCGATCACTCAGGCCATGGGCCGAAGACCCTCAACGCTTCGATACATTCAATTCTGACTGGATCTCTCATGTTGCTTCGCAGGATGCGCCACAGCCGAATGGAATCGGCTCGACGACAGCGGTCGCAAGACCGAGTCGCCGCGTGCGTTACTTCTGCGCCGTACCGTGAGTCTCTGCTGAGTCTGCTGACGATTCTTTCCATGTTCATCAGCGGTGGATGTGCGTCCATTTCGGAAGACGATGAACCGGGATTCTTCGGAAAAATGGCCAGCATTGGCGG
Organism: Planctomycetaceae bacterium; assembly: GCA_044235005.1. Classification (GTDB taxonomy): domain Bacteria; phylum Planctomycetota; class Planctomycetia; order Planctomycetales; family Planctomycetaceae; genus SXXK01. The sequence continues at coordinate 4,027 of JBIIIF010000411.1, forward strand.
CGTTCGTGGACCACTCGAACGTTCCTTGTACGGCGAAGAGTCGCCTCTTGAGATGGGACGTCGCTACACTGAAGCGGAACGCCGTGAAGCTCGACAATGTCGAGATGCATTCGACAAAGGCGATTACGAGCAGGCGATCAAAGTCGGCAAAAAGACGGCCAAGAAATTCAAAGAATCCTCGCTGGGTGAAGAAGCTCAGTTTTATATCGCCGAGTCCTACTACGCTCAGGGCAAGTTTTCGAAAGCTCAGGACGGCTACGATCAGTTGTTCGA
>JBIIIF010000182.1:0-14837 GCA_044235005.1 Planctomycetaceae bacterium
CACTGTGAATGATCTGGTGACGACAACATTGAGACCGACGTTCTCCTGGATCGGCATTCCCAATGCGGCCAGTTACGAGATTCTTGTCGCGCAAGTCACCACGGTCTCTTCTGTCTTCCATCGACAGATCGGGATTACATCCACGTCTTTCACGATGCCCATCGACTTGCCACTCGGCACCTTCTACATTCGTCTTCGAGCCATCACTTCCACCGGATTATCCAGCGCGTGGGGGCCGATCCAGATGATTCGCTCGCGTCCCGAACCGCCGGTGGCTGCCGTGAATCTGGCGCTGTCATCACCCGCAGTCACAATGACGGAGACCGGAACCACAGCCACGATGCAGTTTACGGTGACGCGAACCGGCAGCGTCACCGGAGCACGGACGGTTAATCTCAGCACCAATGACACTTCAGAACTCTCCGTCCCGGCCAGTGTCGTGATCCCGGACGGGCAGAGTTCTGTGAACTTCACAGTCACAGCCCTGGCTGACGGGATTATCGACGGAACACAGAGTGCTCTGGTTCAGGCCTCGGCGGTGGGTGCTGTCACTGTGAACCGCAGGATCGCCGTAGCCGATACGACCGTACCTTCGTTCACTGTGAATGATCTGGTGACGACAACATTGAGACCGACGTTCTCCTGGATCGGCATTCCCAATGCGGCCAGTTACGAGATTCTTGTCGCGCAAGTCACCACGGTCTCTTCTGTCTTCCATCGACAGGTCGGGATTACATCCACGTCTTTCACGATGCCCATCGACTTGCCACTCGGCACCTTCTACATTCGTCTTCGAGCCATCACTTCCACCGGATTATCCAGCGCGTGGGGGCCGATCCAGATGATTCGCTCGCGTCCCGGGACGTCGACGGAAGGATCCGGCCGAACTGCAGCGCTCACAATCCCCTGGACGTCCATTCCGGGAGTTTCAAACTGAGATGTTGTCGCGGACCAGCTGACATCGCAAACAAACGAATTCCGAGGAACACGCCCGTTCCTCGGAGTTCTTTTTTCCGGAGCTACGGCTACCACCAGAATTCTGTTCGCAGGTAGCGAATTCCCTTCGTGAGCAACATCATGCCGATGGTGTTCCAGCCGCGAGTGACTCGACCGAAACCGGTCATGCCGGACTTTAATCGTCCGTCCGGATTCTGGATCTGACAATGAACAGTGACTGAATTCTCTCCGGTTGTGCCTTTCAGAGCGACCGGCGAAATGCCCTCGACAGTGGCTTCGAACGTCTCAAACGGGATGGCGCGTGCTTTGAGTGTCACGGGCTGTCCGGGTTTCAGCAGAGCGGCTTCATCTTCGCTCACGGCAATTTCAACGCGTGAGGTTTCAGGCTTCTCGATTGTGCAGAACAGACTGTCCTGCAGCACGGCCAGTCCAATGCGTTCTTTCAGTCGAGGAGCCGAAAATATCCCCGACGTCGGCGCGACGAGTTTGAGTTTCTCCAGGCGTGACTTCTGAAAAGCCAGTTCGTGAGAAGCTCGCTCAAGCCGTGCTTCTTCAGCGGCGATCTCTTCAGGGCGACTGCCGGCCTGAAGTATCTGCAGTCGATCTTTCGCGTCCGCCAGTTCCTGCGCACGACGTGAAATCTCGGCCTGTTTCGATTTGACGCCGGTGGCTTTCGCAGCAGTCATCGACGCCTGAGTCTGAGCGAGTCTTGATTCGATCTGCAGAACCTGCAGACGCTGCTGTCGCAGTTGTGCTCCGGCGAGTGCTCCCTGGCGATAGAGATTCTCCGAGTGTTCGATATCCTGTCGAGCATGCTCCAGTTCCGCTGTGATCTCGCGAATCCGATGATCCTGCACCAGAAGCTCCTGCTCGTGAGCCAGCCTCGCCTGCTGCAGTTCGTCAGCCCCCAGTTCGTACCATTCCGTCAGTCGTCGAACTCGATCCTTCGCCGCTTCGAGTTCCTCGGGACGAGCCCCCGCTTTCAGACGACGCAGGTTGGCTTCCACTTCGCGCACCATGTCTTCAGTTTTGATGATGTCGGATTCGAGACTTGAAGACTTCAGTTCGGCAATGGTCTGTCCTTCTTCCACGACGCAGCCATCTTCGACAAATATCTGTTCGACGATGCCCCCGACCGGGACGTGAACCTGCACAATATTCCCGGGGCGAACTTCAAAATCGCCGCTCGTGGTACTGCGAACAGGAACAAAGAACAGCAACGCCAGCGCGGCCAGAATGCCGACAGCCCAGATGGTGGTTCGACCGTGACGTGTTTTCAACATGATACTCAACTCACTCTCGAAGAGACCTTTGAACACTCGCCGACACGCGAAACTCAGGAGCAGACCAACCAGAACCAAACCCGTCAGACCAAACTGCCCGCCCATGTACTCGAAGAACTGGACGAAGATGACATTCAGAAAGGTCAGAGCAAACGCCCAGCAGACAAAACCATAGAACAGCAGGATTCGATTCTCCGGGACCCATGGCGGGCGAGAAGCTCCCCAGAGAAACCATCGCATGTGTCCCATCCAATAGTCGAGGGCTCGAGGACGCAGGTTGGGAATCGAAAGCCAGTCGCTCAGCAGGTAATAGCCATCCAGCCGCAGCAGGGGATTAAAGTTCATCAGGCTGCGAGCGCCGCACATTGCCATGGTGAATAACGCGAGTTTGTTTACAAGAACACCGGGCACGGTCAACCGCCAGATAAACACTGCCAGAGCCCAGACAAACAGGTCACAGATGGCGCCGGCTGCTGTGATCGCCAGGCGTTTCCATTTGTCCGGCAACAGCCAGGCATCGGAGACATTGCAATACATACAGGGCGTGAAAAACATCAGCATCAGACCGGAGTCATGCACTTCGCCACCAAAACGCTTGAGCGTGGCTCCGTGAGCTGTCTCGTGCATTGAGGTGCAGACAACAATCACCACAATAAAACAAATGGCGTCACCGAGACCCCGAATATCCGAGACTCCGGCGGCCAGTTGAGCACTGGAAGAGATCGTGACGCACAAGGCCGTGAGCATCAAACAGGCGGCAACGAACAGAAATCCTCGCGTCCAGACGAATGGAATCACCTTGACCAGTTTGCTCAGGAAGATGTCCGGATCGCACAGGGGAATGCGATAATAGAACAGGCTCTGGTCGCGAAGCTGGGGCTTCTTCTTTTTCGTCGTCGGTTCGCTTGTCAGGGATTCTTTGCGAGAGTGATCTTTCGATTCGGCTTCACGATAATCATCACCGCCCTCAGGAGTCTGTGAAGATTCGGTTCTCGCGGCTCGTGAAGCGGCTTTCGTCGTCGGGCGAAACAACCCCAGTGGTTCAACAGCGGAGATGAATTCTCTGAGATCTTCTTCGCTCAACGATGACTGAAAGTGAAACTCGTACGTAGCCTGAATATCTTCAACGCTGTTTTGCCCATTGAGCAATTCCAGAAGACAGGCTTCCTGTGGTCCGATGCTGAAGTATTCACGACTGTCTGCTCGCTTCACGACGTACTCTGTCGGGGAGATGGGCTGAATAGTCAGTCCATCTCTCACGCGTGGCAGAGTCATAGGTTCACGAGTTTCAGTGATCACAAGGCTGGGGCTTTGTCTCTTAACTGGCCGTCGCGACGCATTCCTCGCAGCAGAATCTGTTCGCTTTCGTCTTCGGTCAGCACATACACTTTGAACGTCAGTTTGTCTCGAAGGCATCGAGCGGCTCGATGATTTCCATCGATCAGAAGATGTCCATGCTGCATGGTGCCGTCCGGTCCCTGGCCCCAGAGATGCGCGAGGATGCCCGGATAAATTGGGTTAACGTGATCCAGGTGCTGCTCGTGAATCCGACTGTTGTCGACGAAGTAGTCGACGTCATCCGTATCAATTTCCACGGCCTCGCGTCCATCGGACACGATCCTGCGAGCCTGATCGACATCGTAGACCCAGGCGCGTTTCAGATAGCCGTACGTCTCTTCACCACCGACGCAGTGAGGACAATCGTTTTGTTCTTTCTTAGCGGCCGTTCGTGGCTTGACTGATTTTCGAATCGCTCGGGCGACCATGTTTGTCTCTCCAGGCTGACCTGTCGCAGTGTCTGTTGCATGCAGGAAACATAGGTCGCCAATTGGTCCGCATTCATTCCGTCAGTGACCAGCGGCGGAGTTCGAGCAAGTGATCAGTCGGAAGAATCGATACAATCGTCACTCCGGTCAGTGGTATGCCCATCGCCCATGAGCATTGCCGTCGAACGATACGATGAAGGCAACTTAAGCAGGTCAAACGAAGAAAGCCGTGAGCGATCACGGATCTGCTCACGGCTTAATGAGATGTCGAATGCGTTACGCAGATCTGAGTCTGCTAAGGCAGCGGCAAAGAAATAAGAGACCATTTCGGCGAGCGGCCCGGTGTGAACCGGCCGGTAGAACGGCATACCGGTCGGCTAACGCCAACCGCTCACCATGAGTTTGTGGCTAGGTTATTTGTTCGCTGGGGCCTAAGAATCGATTATCGGCACTTCTTCACAACGAAGAACTTAGGAGCAAATTTGCTGCGAGCACCTCCGCCCTTCCTGCTGCCGCCCTTCCTGCTACCACCTTTTTTGCTGCCACCCTTCCTGGATCCGCCTTTTCGTGAGCTGCCACCCTTCTTAGATCCGCCTTTTCGTGAGCTGCCGCCCTTCTTGCAACTGGCTCCCTTCCTGGATCGGCCCTTCTTCGAGCTGCCGCCCTTCTTCGATCCGCCCTTTCGTGAGCTGCCGCCCTTTTTAGAGCCGCCCTTCTTTGAGCTGCCGCCTTTCTTTGAACTGCCACCCTTTACGCTGCCGTCGCAGTCTGAGTCGTTGTTGTTGTTGTTGTCATCGCCTGCTGAATTCCAGTCGTGGTGATCATCAACCGGAGGAGCTGGTGGGCAGTAGGTTGGTGCTGGATGACATACTGGCGGGCTCGGACGGAAGCAGTTGAACAGTCCAAAAAGAAAGCATGGCACGATTCGATCTTCGAGACGTGTGATGCGGAACTTTGGAGCGTTGTTTTCTGGTGCGGACATGGTAACGGTTCTTTCGTCGGGCCAGGTGATTCGGGGCTGAACTTGAAGACCACATTGGCTTCACTTCATTCCAGTCTGTTAACTCATTCCCCGTGCCAAACTCATCAGACCTCCCGCCTCAGCGTCCCCTAAATCCATTCGCTGCAGTCACTTACAATTAAAACACCATGAACATCCCTCCATATCGCGCCTTCACGAAGCGTTGCCGTTTCACCTCGTTGTGGACCTCAAGTGATGCCGTGATTCAACAAAATGAGCCGCAAAAGTCGCCTGCCGTTCTTCACTGCGGCACGATTTGCCGCCGCGTGTAAAATTCTGTGAACCGTCCAAACAGCATTGTCACTGTCGTGCAAAGTCGAATGACTGTGCAGTCGCCGGGCGTGGTACATTCCGCAGCAGAAAACACAGCTCACAAGGCGTTCCATTCTTTTGCTTGCAGGTGCCGAGTGGCCCTCAGGTCCTTAACCTTCTGCTCTGCGCTCGCACTCATCTCGTTCTCGGGATGCAGCACGAGTTTGCCGCTGCGCGGTGTGTCAGAAGACGCGATCATTCGCGGACAGGATCCGGCCGGTCTGTACGCGCCAACTCCGATTCGCAGATTCCGAAGTGACGAAGCCTCGCAGCCTCATCCAGTCGACAGTGAAGCCCCGGGCAACCGTTACGCGGCCGTCAACAGTAACTCTCCGGCGACAAATGCGTCGGAGAACAACTTCCCGGCAGCCCGCGCGGCTGAACAATCATGGCCCGAGTCCACGAAAGAATCTGCAACACCAGACGCTTCGTCGACAGAAATGCAGAACGCCAATCCTCAGCTTTACTTGCCGCTAACACTGCAGGATGCGATTGAGTCAGCTCTGTCGGACTCATCGATCGTGCGTACGCTTGAGGGGCGAGTCAACATCGCGGAGATCACTCCAAACGATGTCGCCATTGCTGATGCGAGAATTGATGCCGAGCGTGGACGATTTCAGCCGGAGCTGTCGGCGAACTTCGACGGCAGCCAGGTGAATCAGCCTCCAAATGCATTCTTTGGTCCTGGTATCGCCGCGAATACTCGGCGCGATGTGGGCGATGCGAACCTGCGGATTACTCAACCACTCCAGACTGGCGGTTCAGTCAGCATTGGCATCGAACCACCGACAGCCTACTTGTACTTTCCGGATGGTGTCGGAGCCGGTGAGTTCAATCCCATTTATTCGACGGACTATGTGATTCGAGTGAAGCAGCCCGTGCTTCGGGGAGCAGGACGCAGGATTGCTCTCGCTCCAGTCAGGATCGCTCAGACGCAGGCCAATCAGTCCCGCTGGGAACTCGAAGAAGTCCTGAACTCACAGATCCGCAGTATTACCCAGAGCTACTGGCAACTTTATGCCGCTCACCTGCAGTTGCATGCGGTCAGATCTGTCATGCCGCTGGCTGAGGAGAGTGTGCGCATCGAAATGCTGCGACTGGAGGCCGATCGGTCGATTTTGGCTGACGTCGCACGTGCTCGTGTGCAGTTGGATGGCTTCCGACGAACCGAAACGGGAATGCAGGGAACCCTGCGCAAACGAGTGCTCCAATTGAGACAACTGATGGGCGGTCAGCCGATGGTGGATCCGCTGTTGCTGCCTTCTGAGAAGCCCGTTGAATCTCAACCGCCTGCGGAAAGTGCGGCGCTGATTCAGGTGTCCATGATGAGTCGTCCGTCTCTGAACCTGCTGAGAGAACGCATCAAGGAAAGGTGCCTTGTGCTGGGAATCGCCGAGAATGCAGTACTGCCGTCGCTGGATCTGCGCGGCGATTACTGGATGAATGGATTGGCGGAGCGTCTTGATGACAGCTTCAAGCAGGCTGGCAGTGGGGAGTATTCAGACTGGACACTGGGCTTTGGAGTTGATGTGCCTCTGGGCAACAAGACGGCTCGCAGTCGACGTCGCATGGCGGAACTAAGTCTGGCTCGAGAACAAATGCGATTAACCGCGACAGAGCAAAGTGTTGCCTTTGAGATTACAGAACTGGTGTCTGACCTGCAGGCCGCCTGGCAAAGGACCGAGATTGCTCGCCGACAAACTCAGGAGACTCAGGAGTGGCTGCGGGTTTCTCGCATTCGTTACACTCAACCGCCGGCCGCCGGAACGACTCAGGACTGGCTGCTGCTCGCACTGACCGATCTGCAATCCGCGATGCGTTCGTACGTGGATGCCATCAGTGATCTGAGCGGAGCCGTGGCCGACTACAATACCCTTCTGGCCGAACTGCAGCAGGCTCAGGGCATGAGCGTCTATGAATGGCGTCAGCATGCAGCGCCGCAGGAAGTTTTTGTCGGACATTCAAGTCCTGGCTATTCCGATTATCGGACTCGTCCTGTCCCGTTGCAGAGTACACAGGTGACGGCTTCAGAACCATTCATGACCAATGAGCTAATCCAGATTCCGCAGCATCTTCCTCCCTCAACGGGTCACTCGTTCCTGGCGATGCCTCGCGGTGATGAGTAGTCCCGGCCTGCGTTCCAGCCTCTTCAGTTTAAGAAGCTATTCACCAGTCTCTTGCTCTGCCAGATGGAAACGGTGCATCATTCGGTGAAAGACTGGCGTCAAAATCACCGCAGTAGCGCTCAGGAAGATGACACCGCTGAATAAGGCATAGAACGATGCAAACAATTTGCCTGCAGTTGTTGTCATCGGGTTGACCGGGCCCATTCCCGTCAGGATCATGGACGCGTTCAGCAGGGCGGCGATCCACTGTAATCCACCGAACCAGCGATAGCCAGGAATGCCGACTCCCAGGCTCGCTCCGATTATAATTGCGGATGCAATTCCGTAGAGAGACAGCCGCAGGAAAAAATGGGCACGCTCGGCCAACGGCTGTGATTTTTTCTCAAATCTCATCGTCTTTTGATCCAACTTAGCTACGTTCGTGAGGCAGCCTTCAATCCCGTTGAAGGAACGCTAAAATGCATGCTTCACGCCGGAGCAGTAGACCGCGCACTTTATTCTGATGTGACAGTTCTGTCATTGAGTGCCCGGACTTCTCCCACGCTACGGCGTTTTGATCGCGAAGGCAGAGAGAATGACCACGTATTTTCCGGAAGTTGACAAGATCCAGTTCGAAGGAACATCGTCCCGCAATCCTCTGGCCTTCCGGCATTATAACGCGTCCGAGATTGTCGAAGGCCGGACGATGAACGACTGGCTTCGTTTCGCCGTCTGCTACTGGCATACGTTCCGCGGAAATGGTTCGGACCCGTTCGGTGCTCCAACGCTGATGCGTCCCTGGGATGACGGAACGGATTCTTTGGATAATGCTCTGCGTCGCGTTGACGTGGCTTTCGAGTTCATGACGAAGCTTGGCGTACCGTACTACTGCTTCCATGATCGCGATGTGGCACCTGAAGGGGCGACTCTGCGAGAAAGCAATGCGAACCTGGATGCGGTTGCCCGGAAGCTCAAGGAAGCTCAGCGATCAACCGGCATTAAGCTGTTGTGGGGCACAGCCAACCTGTTTTCCCATCCGCGTTACATGCACGGAGCGGCAACAAGCCCGAATGCCGATGTGTTTGCTTACGCTGGCGCTCAGGTTAAGAAGGCTCTCGAAGTTACCTATGAACTGGGTGGCGAGAACTATGTATTCTGGGGCGGCCGCGAAGGCTACATGTGTTCCTACAACACCGATATGAAGCGTGAGCTGGACCACCTCGCTCGGTTCATGCACATGGCTCACGAACATGCGAAGTCGATCGGCTTCAAAGGTCAGTTCCTGTTTGAACCGAAGCCAAAGGAACCGACAAAGCATCAGTACGACTTCGATGCCGCGGCGTGTCTCAACTTCCTGCGTCAGTATGGTCTGATGGATGTTGTGAAGCTGAACATCGAAACGAATCATGCGACGCTCGCTGGTCACTCGATGATGCATGAACTTGAGTATGCTTCAATCCAGGGAGTTCTGGGAAGCATCGACGCCAATACCGGCGACCTGCTGCTGGGTTGGGATACAGACCAGTTCCCGACCGACATTTACCTGACCACACAGATCATGCTGGTTCTGATGAAGCAGGGCGGACTGCATTCCGGTGGCACGAACTTCGACGCGAAGGTCCGCCGCGAAAGCATCGACCCGATCGACCTCTTTCATGCTCATGTGGGCGGTATGGACGCGTTCGCTCGCGGCCTGAAGATCGCGGCTGCGATCCGTGCTGATGGCGTGCTGAACGACTTCGTTCGTCAGCGTTACAGCACTTACGACAGCGGAATGGGACGTCGCATCGAAGCGGGTTCAGTCACTCTGAACGAACTGGACACCTACATTCAGGAAAGCACCAGCCTGACGGCCAATACCAGCGGTCGCCAGGAAATGCTGGAAAACCTCATCAACCGCTACATTTAAGAAGAGCACGCCCCGTCACCTTGTTTGGCCTGACGCCCGTCACCAGCGGAGATGTTCAAGTCGTTCGTTCCCGGACGCCGTCCGGTGTTTGATGTATTTGCATTGAACACCGGGCGGCCTCAGAGCCATCTCGTGGCAGTCCCAGAGCGACTGCTTCGGCCATGCAGACTGTTGATGATTACAACTCGAAGCGTCGTGTTTTGAAGTTGCGATGCTTCAGAGTTTTCCGGGACCGGGGGGTAAAAGTCCCCCATCACAACCCGATGCTTGAGTTTTGCACTTGAGCGTTTGTGCATCAACACTTCAGTCGCGCCCTGACAGCTCTCAGAAGAATCCTGAAGTCCACGCCATTGCCGCCTGTGCCTGAGGTGAGCCAGTTTGGCAACCAGACACGCGTTCTTTGGTGACTCTCTGCAGAACTTCGTTGGCTCTGTTCGCTGCTGATCAATGGCATGAGTTCTTATCATGGCAGCCAGTCAACTGACTGGAATGCGCAATCCGTACACCCTTATTCGGCGAGTTAAACTGGGCCTTGAACTCCAGCCTGCGAGCCCTGCGTAACCGAGGTTTCCCAAAAATCAACCAGTATTCGTGAGTCTGGGCAAAAGACGCTGACTTTTCGGGCCAGAGCTGGACTTCAGAACGGCACCGCTAAAATTCGTGCTGTCGGCCGCGGGTTGTTCCGCAGCCTATTGAGTTTCAGGGAGGGTTACGAATGATTCGGTTCTGGTTCCTTGCGTTGTTGCTGGTTGGCCTGATGGTTGATGTCTCGGAAGCTCGCGGACGAAATCGATCCTCGCGCAGTTCAGGTCGGACATGGCAAACGCAAAATGCGGTGCGGTATTCACGTCCTGTTTCGTATTCGACTCCGTCGAACGACGTGGTAACGCAGTCAGGGGTATCGCAAGCAGCGGTATCACAAACAGGGGGACAGTCGTCTCAGTCTCCAATTCGCCAGGTCAGCTATCAGAGCGCACCGGGATCATCATCGGTCCACAATGGTTCGATGCAGGCGTGGGCGGAAGATGAAGCCAGAATGATGGCTGAACGTGGCACGTGTGGTCACATTCGTCCGGCTCCGGTCGGCCACTTCGTGGGTGTCGGTTGCGGGATGACCTGCATCGGCAGCGGAACTCTGGTCGCGGAAGCTCATTACCAGGGCAAGATGGTACGCGTCTGGCGTCGGTAAGAGTGCTTGACCGCTTCTAAGAGCAGCCGCCGCGAGATAAACCTGCGGCGGCAGATTGTTTCTTCTGGTTTGTAGTCCCGTCCTTGAAGGACTCCTGGTCTCAACGATCAGGAACTCTGGTCGGGGACGGGACTGCAGACGGAGTTTTATTCATGGATCTCAGCGAGTTGTGACTTTCACAAGCACCTCAACCGAACTCGCCGCCGTAACTCAGATGAAACCTCCGTGGAGATTCTTCGACAGGGTCACCATAGCACATCCGCAGCAAGGTTCGCTGTTCGGTCAGACCGAAGATGCGAGCGACTTGCAGCAGCGATTCTCGATGCACGGGAATATCGGCAATCACCGGCTGCCCAAAGGAATTCGTCAGGGCGTGGTTCAACAGATCGGTGGCCGCGGCTTCAGTACCGGACATCGGGCCGAGCTGAGTCGACAGTCGCCCCTGTCGTGACGCAAGAAATCCATCGATGGCCCCCGCGGATGAAATGGCAATCGATGGATTCCATTCTCTGAAGAGTCGATGCAATAACTTTTGCCGGTCTGTTCGAGTTCCCTCCTGATCCAGGCGGATAATCTCCTCGAATTGACCAGGCTCCGCACACACGATCTGGTGAACCGGAACATGGGAGGTCGCTGGAGTTGCAACGACGCCTCCCATTCGAACCAGTTCGAACTGCGGCGTGAACCCAAGTTTCCGATAGACGGCCTCGCCTAAACGAGTCGCATCCAGGCGAACGGTCCTGATCCCTTTCTGCCTGGCATACTCCAGGCCAGTGCGAACGAGTTCTCTCCCCAGTCCGCAGCCACGCTGATCTTCGCGAACGATCACCATCGCCAACCACGCGACGGGGCCGAACGTGCAGCAAAGAGTTGTGCCGACAACGTCGCCGTCTCGTTCCGCAACAAAACAGCCGCCAGGTTCCAGCAGAAGCATGCGCTGCCAGTCGGCCATGATCTGATTCCAGCCGACGGAGGTGCTTAACCTCCATGCGGCTGAAAGATCAACGTCGTTCATCGTTCGAATTGTGGCAGCATTCATAAACCTCAACATAACATTGTCTCGGCCCTGATAGGAGTCGAAGACTGTTTGTTCCTGGTTGTGCAACGCCGCCCGAGTGGACGCGACCACGGCGAGCGGGATAGCATCAGCGATCCGTGTCCTGCGATTTCCGATTTTGATTGCAGATTTTTGATTGCAGATTTTTGATTGCAGATTTTTGATTGCAGATTTTTGATTGAACGCAGACCCGCTATCTGCAATTGAAAACTCCCTCGGAGGGCTTACGCCCTGCCGCTCGCCGCGCTTTGTCGATGTGCTATGGGCCGTTCTCGAGTTCTTCCCAGCGGAGAAAGCAATGCTCCAGTTTTTCTCCGACGCTGGCTAACTCCGTGGTCACTTTGGCAATCTTGTCACCGCCGCTCTGATAGAAACCGGGAGCCGTCATTTCTTTTTCAAGCTCCTTCTGACGTTTCTCGAGGGAAGCGATCAGTTCCGGCAACTGCTCCAACTCACGCTGCTCTTTAAAGCTGAGACGACGTGTTTTTGCCACAGTGGAGGTCGCAGGCGAAGAGCTTGACGGTTCTGCAGGCTTAGCCACACTGCTGCCAGCATCTGAAGCATTCATGTCGACAGCATTCTCACGCTGCTCTTTGATTCGCAACCAATCGTCATAGCCACCATCGTACTCACCCAGAATGCCATTCCCTTCAAATACGATCGTGCTGGTGACGACGTTATTCAGAAATGCTCGGTCGTGGCTGACCAGCAAAACCGTTCCGGGAAACGCTGGCAACATGTCCTCCAGAAGTTCCAGAGTTTCCGCATCCAGATCGTTTGTCGGTTCATCGAGCACCAGAATGTTGGCAGGCTTCGACATCATCTTGGCCAGCAGCAGACGATTACGCTCTCCACCACTCAGGAACTGCACCAGCGTCTGAGCTCGTTCCGGCGAAAACAGGAAGTCCTGCAGAAAGCCCATGATGTGTCGCTTCTGCCCGTTGATCATCAGGAAGTCAGTGCCGTCACTGATGTTTTCACGAGCGGACCGGGTGTCATCCAACTGATTTCGCAATTGGTCGAAGTAACCAACCGCCAGATTCGTTCCGAGCCGAACTTTCCCCTGCGTCGGCGTCAATTGCCCCAGCAACAGCCGCAGCAATGTCGACTTACCGGCACCGTTTGGCCCCACGATCCCAATCTTATCGCCACGAAACACTGTTGTGGAGAAGTTGCGAATAACAGGCTCACCGGCAAACGCATGAGTCACCTCTTCCAGCCGCGCGACCAATGCACCTGAACGCTCGGCTTCCAGGATCTGCATCTTCGCAGTTCCCATCTTCTGCCGGCGCTGTCGTCGCTGTTCCCGCATTTCTTTCAGCACTCGAACGCGACCTTCGTTCCGTGTTCGGCGAGCTTTCACGCCCTGACGAATCCAGCGTTCTTCTTCTGCCAGTTTCTTGTCGAATTGAGATTGCTCTTCCGCTTCCGCCGCCAGCAACTGGTCGCGGCGTTTAAGAAACGTCTGATAGTCGCAGGTCCAGTCGAAGACTCGCCCACGATCCACTTCAACGATTCGATTGGCCATGTCCTGAAGAAACACACGATCGTGTGTTACGAAGATCAGAGTGCCCGGGAAGCGTTTCAGAAAGCCCTGCAGCCAGACAATCGAATCGATGTCCAGATGGTTCGTGGGTTCGTCCAGCAGCAGAATATCGGGCTCACGGATCATTGCGGCCGCAAGGAGAACTCGTCGCTTCATCCCCGCCGACAGTGACATAAACGGCTGATCGGCAGGTAGCTGCATCTCCAGCAAAAGATCATCAAGCCGATCCGCGCCGGACCATTCATCGGCGTCAGCCAGATCCTGACTGGCTTTTTCATAAGCCTTGTCTTCGGCCAGAGTCAGTGCGACGCCTTCATGCAGTTTGCGACCAATATTGCGGTAATCCGCGATGGCTTTTCCCAGCTTGCCGAAACCCTCGGCCGCGACCTCATAAGCCGTGCGATCGCCGCCCTGCGGAACCTCCTGATCAAGTCGCGCGATGACGGCTTCCGCCTGCAGGTCGACGGAGCCATCGTCGGGACGCAGCAGTCCTGAGATCAGCTTCATCAGCGTTGACTTGCCAGCACCGTTGCGTCCGACAAGGCCTATGCGCTCACCTCGCTCGATGTGCAGCGTGATGCCCTCGAGAAGGTTGGGTTTCGAATACGTAAACGACAGATTATTGAGGCTCAGAAGTGGCATGGGGCGGACTGTAGCCGAAGATCAGAGCCCTGCGAATCCTGTCGTGTGCAATTATCATCTCAGAAACAGGGGCTTGCTGATTCGCGCAGGAATCCTGCGTTTGCTACCATTTCAGCCGGTTTGTACTACCGCATTAATCAGGAGCTGCTTTATGAATTCTGTTAAATTCTGGTGTGGACTTGGACTGGGCGTCGCTCTGACGTTTTCGCTGTCACAGTCTGCTTCGCTGTCACAGTCTTCATTTTTTCGATCTGCTCAGGCCGCCGATGAAAAGGCAAAGGAAACCCCAGTGCTCTACGAACTCCGCACCTACACTTCTCCCCCGGGAAAGCTCGATGAGCTGAACGCTCGCTTCCGCAATCACACGATGGCTCTGTTCGAAAAACATGGCATGAAGAACATCATGTACTGGGTTCCTGTTGACACGCCGGATACGCTGATCTACGTCATTGCCCACAAGGACAAAGCCGCTGCGGAAGCATCGTGGGCCGCTTTCCGTGAAGATCCGGTCTGGAAAAAGGTCGCCGAGGAAACTCAGAAGAACGGCAAGATCGTGGAGAAGGTAGAATCGGTCTACATGACGGCCACTGATTACTCACCAATGAAGTAGTTCCGTGTCACAGAAAGAAAAACAGGTTTCCCGTGCCGTCAATGGCACGGGAAACCTGAATGACTGTGTTGCCGGAAGACCCTGAAACGACAATCTACTGCACAAGGCCCTTGGTGAGCTGCAGGAACGCCGTCTCCAGATTGACTTCTTCTTCACGGAACAACGTAATCCGGAAGCCCGCGTTGACCAGTTCGGTCGGCAGAGCACTGTAGTCTTCCACGGTTGGCTTCATGGTGACTTCCAGAAGCTGATCTTTCGTGATGTTGACAGACTCAACTTCGTCCAATTGTTCGAACAGCTTTCCGGCGGCTTCGGTTCGCTCCTTGACTCGAATGTTCAGCATGATTCGCTGACGAGCTTTCCGCATGACTTCGGCCACGTTGCCGTCGACAATCATGTGGCCCTTTTCAATCATGCCAACGCGAGTACAAACATCGGCC
>JBIIIF010000019.1:0-46148 GCA_044235005.1 Planctomycetaceae bacterium
GGCGTGGCAAAGTTTTGACCCGCTCCTGATTCTGCAGTCCTTTGATCGCAAAGATGAAGCCGACGACGATTCTCTGCTGTCGATCGCGACGCGACGAACCAGAAACAACAAGTCCCGGAAGTCGTAGTTCGGCGCATTCTGTTTCGGCCTATTCGCGATTGATTGCCAATGTAGGTCCTTTCTGCCGGAAAGGATTTTCGTATTGCCGCAAGGCGAACCATGTGTGCAACTGGCTGAGGATCGCAACTGGCTTTCTCAATCCCATTGCATAGATGTCGCGACACGTCGCGAAGTCCACTCCGGCAGAGTGGACCTACCGAAAGCCGCGACGACACCTGCATTTGAGCACGCGGTCTGCTCGACTGGCGTTTCAGTCGCAGCACCGCCATAATTGGGGTGCGTTTCTTATTCTCTGGACCTTCATGTCAACACGGATCTTCTATTCCATGCTGTTTTACGGTCGCGTCTTTTTGACATTCTTTCGGAACTCGCTGATTCGCGAGATGATGTTCCCGGCGAACTTCCTGATTCAGGTGGTGACTCGTCTGTTCTGGTTTTCTGCTCGAGTCGCCCTGTTCGGAATGATTTACGGCGAAGTCGATCAGATTCAGGAATGGTCGAAGCACGAATACTTCGCGTTCATGGCGACAGGGATGCTGATCAATTCGATCGTCGAAGCCTTCTTTATGCCGAATTGCGCGACTTTCTGCGAGAATATCCGCACCGGCAAACTGGACTTCGCACTGACCAAGCCGGTCGATTCGCAATTTCTGGTTTCGCTGGAACGGGTCAGCGTGGCCATGTTCAGTCAGTTGTTGCTGTCAGTGACTTTGCTCGGCTGGGCGCTGTATAACATTGACCATGCGTTGTCGGTGATGCAAGTCGTCATGTACCTGTGTTATGTGCTCGTGGCGGTGATGTTTTTCTATTCAATGATGATTACCACAGCCTGCACGAGTATTTGGTTCGGACGAAATCAGGGACTGTATGACTTCTGGTTCTACATCACGATCTTCGCGCAGTATCCTCGCAGCATCTACGACGGACATGATGCCAGTCGATTGGAAACCGGTGAAGCGTTGCAGTTCGCCTTTTCGTGGATCGTGCCGATTCTGCTGGTTGTCACCGTTCCGGCACAGATCATTACGGGAACGCTGACGGATTGGCGTTTTGCCACCGTTTGTGTCGTAGCCGCCAGCGCGTGCCTGGTGATTTCGCGTAATGTTTTCCAGTGGTCGCTGAATCATTACCGCGGTGCGAGCAGTTAACTTGAAGCGTAAAGGCGCGAGCTGTCCGGCCTGCCAAACTTCGCAACGTCGTGTCGACTTCAGTCGGCAATTTAACGAATTGGCGATGCAATGCTGGCTGAAGCCAACGCTACGAACGAACCCAGAAAACGTACTTCAACGATGAGCCTTCGGCTGCTGTTGAGTCATGCAGTGGAATGCACCAAGGCCCCAGACGAGATCGATGGCATCGACCCCAACGACGGCTCGGTCAGGATAACAGTCCTGCAATTGCTGCATGGCGACATCATCAGCCGGATCGCCGAATACCGGAACGATGATCGCTCCGTTGGTAATGTAGTAGTTGCAGTAACACGCCGGCAGACGATTGTCTTCCAGGGTTTTCGGCTGAGGCATAAACAGTGGAATTGGAATCAGCGATTCGCCGCGACTGTTCTTTGCCGCGGCCACAGTGTCGAAGTTGGCTCTCAGATCTGACGCTTCCGGAGCATCGTCACTGTACGGAGCCGCCACGAGAACTCGCCGCTCATCAACAAACCGCGCGACCTGATCGATATGGCCGTCGGTGTCGTCGCCAATGATTCCGTGTCCCGGCAACCAGACGACGTTCTTTGCCTGAAGCCAGCTCGCAAGCACCTCTGTCATGCTTTCAATCGTCGCTCCGGCATTGCGATTGGGGTTGAGCAGACAACTGGACGTGGTCAAAATCGTTCCGGCCCCGTTGCCTTCAATTGCGCCGCCTTCCAGGATCAATTCCGGCCGCAGAGTGTTGATCCCGAGTGCGGCACCGATGCGCCCGGCGGTGAGTTCGTCGAAGTTCCAGGGCGGATATTTTCCGCCCCACGCGTTGTAGTTCCAGTCGATGATGACCTGCTTGCCGGCCGCGGTCGTACCTTCTCGACCATTCAGAAAAATGGGACCGTGGTCGCGACACCATGAATCGTTGACGGGAATGTTGTACAGCTCTGGCGCAAACCGGCTTCCTCGACGACTACAGGCCGCATCGATCAATGGGCGAGCAGACTCGGCGACACCCGGACCGCCAGCGAGAATTCGTACTGGTTCGTAGCAGGCCATGGCGGCAACGAATTCCGCAAAGGCCGCGGGAATACGTTCGAAGATCCCAGGCCACGTGTTGGGATTCACTGGCCACGCAACCCAGGTGGCTTCATGAGCTTCCCATTCGGCCGGCCAGCGGTAGTCTGTTAAATTGGTCGATACGGTCATATCATTTTTCGAGAAAGAAAATGAGTCGGAGTTCCTGCGGTGGCGAATGTTAGCAGGCTCATCGCATTCTCCCCAGGCAACCTCATGGGCCGCGAATCTTTTTGTAACAACGAAATTCCGGTCAATGCAAAATCAACGTCACTCTCGTGAATCCGCGGAGGATCGGTCGTCTGTCGCACTGATACTTGAACGGAATTCCTGTAGACTGAATGCCTGAGACGGCGTCACACGGACGTCGATGTGCTCTTTTTTCAGCCCATTTGCGAATCCAGAAACCTGCCTTATGAATTCCACTCTGGAATCTCAACTCAAACGGACGATTCGTCGAGGACGTGTCTTATCATCGCCAGCTCAGTTGGCAGGATACAACACCGACGGGCTGGGTTATAAAACCTTTCGACCGGATGCTGTGGTGATTCCCGCCGATGCAGACGAAATGGTCGCCTTGCTGCGAGAATCGAAGTCGCTGAATGTTCCGGTCACAATTCGCGGAGCAGGCACTTCACTAGCCGGTGGCCCTGTTGCCGCTCAGGGCGGGATTGTGGTGCACACGTCGTCGCTGAAGAAGATTCGCACGATTTGTCGCGAGGGTTTCTGGTGCGAAGTCGAATGCAGCGTGACTCTGAATCAGCTCGATGAAGCTCTGCGAGCCCACAACTTGTTCTATCCGCCGGATCCTTCCAGTGGTCCCGTTTGTACGCTCGGCGGCAACGTCGCGATGAATGCTGGCGGCGCCCATTGTTTTCGGTATGGCGTGACCAGCAATTATGTGCTCGGGCTGGAAGTGGTAATGCTCGACGGCAGCGTGCATCGCTTCGGTGGACCGGCGGGAGGTCGCGGCGACTGGCATGAAGACTGGAAGCGTCTGATGGTCGGCTCCGAGGGAACGCTTGGCGCGTTTACTCGGTTCTGGCTGCGATTGCTGCCGCGTCCCGAGAAAGCCTGGACCTTCCGCGCGACGTTTCCGGATCTGCACTCGGCAGAAAAAGCTGTTCACGGACTTGTCGTGCATCCGTCCTTTCCTGTCGCGATCGAATTGATGGATCCGCGATTCGTGGCGATGGTCGAAAACAGCCCCATGGCGGTCGGCCTGCCCACGGACGCGTTTTTGCTGGTCACCGAAATCGAAGGCCCGGCGATCCTGGTCGATGCCCGTGTTCAATCTGTCGCGCAGTTGCTGAAGGATGCGGGCGCGATGGAGGTCAATTTTAGTGACGACGAAGAGCAGCGTAAGAAGCTCTGGAAAGCTCGCAAAGTTGCCGGTGGCCTGATGGGACAGCTCAGCCCTGACATCATCGTGCAGGACGCGGTGATACCGAAGAGTGCGTTGGCGGAGCTATTGCAGCTGGTTTACGACGAAGCCGATGCGATCGGGATTCCTGCGATTAATGTGTTTCATGCAGGCGATGGCAATCTGCATCCGAATTTTCTGTTCGACTCCCGTAAGCCCGGAGAACTGGAACGAGTTGAAGCGATCAGCAAACGATTGATGCGCCGAGTTGTCGAAGTGGGTGGCACGTTGTCTGGTGAACATGGCATCGGTAACGATAAAGCGCGTTACATGCCGCTAGTGTTCGGCCCGGAGAGTCTTCGACTGCAGTTAGCGGTTCCGGCCACGTTTAATCCACGGCACCAGTTGAATCCGTTGAAGGTGTTTGCTGATCGCTCGTTCGTTGGAGCGAATGGGCAGGCTTCCACTTTGGATGCCTCTCATGCCGACGAACATTCCGAGAAAGACAAGGCGGGAGAAACTCTGGGGCCGCGATTGTTTACTCCGTTTCTCGACACGATTGATGGTGTGATCTGCGTCGCGGCGGAAATCACGGCGTCTGAACTTGATGAGATTATCGCGTCGCATCGACTGCGATTTCCATTAATGACAGATGCAAGTCTGCCGCTAGCCACGCAGGTGAAGGCCAGTGAGTATGCTCCGGCGTCTTCACGATTTGGAGAACTCTGCGACAACATCATCGGGATGAACTGGCGTCTCGCGGATGGTCGAATCGTGCGGATTGGCGAGCGAGTGGTCAAGTCG
The DNA here is from genome assembly GCA_044235005.1 of Planctomycetaceae bacterium. Taxonomy (GTDB): domain Bacteria; phylum Planctomycetota; class Planctomycetia; order Planctomycetales; family Planctomycetaceae; genus SXXK01. The sequence continues at coordinate 4,510 of JBIIIF010000019.1, forward strand.
ACGACGGGTTACGATCTGCTGCGATTTCTGATGCATTCGGATGGTCGATTTGGTGAGCCTGTCGATTTCGTGCTGCGGCTTCGACCACACTGCGGCATGGATGGGCTCATCGAATTAAGCGGCCCGCGGGCTGTTGTTACCAAAGCAATGCCAGAGTTATTGCAGTCCTGCTGGATGAACTGGTTCGATTCGGTAGATGTCGTGGCGAACGCAAAATCAGATTCTCTGACGGTGCGAATCGCGATTAATACTCCGGCCGATGAATGGCACGTGTTCGAAACGATGCTGGCAGCCTTCGCCTCGGGTCAGAAGCTGGCGTTCAAGGCAGTTCCTAAGGCACCAGCGCCGATTGATGGTTGCCCTGATTTTGCTCTGAAGACAACACCAGATCGGGCTGTTACTTTGGCGATCGAACTGGCGAATACATACGGCATCAAGTGTCTGGCGTTGTGCTACAACGGCGTCGTGCACGGCTATTTGAATGGCGGTCTAAATGCGGCGGCCGTGGTTCAGGAGATTGTGCGATCCCACGCAGCCGCCTTTCATGAATCCGGTGGCGACTGGCATTCTCGACATCTTCCGCGTCCGGCTGCACATGGCGTGGAAGCACAATGGCTTTCTGTTTTGACAACGGAGTTTTCAAAGAAGTGAGTACATCGCCCCCAACTCCGCAAACATTAGGCTGCTCAACGCCGCTGGAGAACGCTCATCCCGCGCTCAGCGAAATGCTGACGAACTGTGTGCATTGTGGCTTTTGTCTGGCTGTTTGTCCGACATACCAGATGACGGGCGATGAGAATAATTCTCCGCGTGGCCGGCTGCGATTGTGGCGTGAGGAAGCCGAAGGTCGCCTCGCCCCGGACCCTTTCACGGCTCATTACACGAACGAATGTGTCGGTTGCCTCGCTTGCGAACCGGCTTGTCCGGCAAATGTTCCGTACGGCGAAATTCTGGAACAGGTCCGCCATCAGCATGTGGCCAATGAGAGAACTCGTCCGCCGCTCTCATTGCGTTTCGCCGCAGCTCTGAGCAAAAAGCAGTGGTTGTTTAATCTGGCGATGTTACCCGCGAGAATCCTGCGGTCGCTGGGCATCCTGCCGCACAAATTTCTGTTCGCGGGCAGCCCGCCGTTGATGGAATCAACCGCCGCGTATGCTCAACGATTGATGGCCGAGCATCGACCGACGGGGCCGCGAGTTGCGTTGCTGACCGGCTGTCTGATGGAATCAGTTTTTCGCGAGATCAACTTCGCCACCGTTCGAGTGCTGATTGAAAACAACGTGCAGGTGATTGTTCCGCCGGATCAGGGATGCTGTGGTGCGTTTCAGGAACATCTGGGACTGGATGGCATCGACCAACTTCGCGATCAGAATCGATCGGCCTTCGGCAAAGCGAGCGTTGATGCTGTTGTTTGTAACTCATCTGGTTGTGGCCTTGCACTTTCAAAGACTTTGACTGATCAAGTGCCGGTTCGTGATGTGCTGGGATTTCTGGGCGAACTCAAGCTGGCTCAAAGAACGCCGTCTGAAAAAGATGCACGAGTTTATGTCGATCTTCCGTGTCATCTGATTCACGGGCAGAAGCAACAGGGAATTCCAGCAAACGTGCTGGACGCGACCGGCTATCGCTGGGAACTGGCTCCTCAGGCTCGTGACTGTTGTGGTTCAGGAGGCATCTACAACATTCAGAAGCCGGAGAATTCTCAGGAGATTCTCCGCGGTAAATCAGAGTTTCTGAATCACGCCACCGGTTCACCCGTGATTCTGGCCACCAGCAACCATGTGTGCATGATGCAATGGAACTCGGCGAAAGCATCGGGTCTGGTGACTCGGCCCTATCAGGTTAAGCATGTGATTCAGTTGCTGGATCCCGGTGAAGAAGGACTGCGACGCAGCGGCAGGAGGGCTGGGAGTTGATCCCATATCCTGAGCAGCAAAAAAACGCTTACTTACGCCACCGGGTTCACCCCGGTAGTTCTCGGGCTTTTGCACTACTGCGAGTTTCACCCAACAAAAAGACCTGCAAAGAAGTCGAGCAATGAGACTTAGGCAGCGGCAAAGAAATAAGAGACCAACTCGGCGAGCGGCCCGGTGTGAACCGGCCGGTAGAACGGCCTACCGGGCGGCTAACGCCAACCGCTCGCCATGAGTTGCTGGGGAGGTTATTTGTTCGCTGGGGCCTTAGTGCAAAAAGCCTTTTTCCAACGGGAGAATCCCGTTGGCGTGGTAGCATGACGTCGTTAGAACATAACGGAAATCTGCCACGTCGCCCAATTTCAGATCTCCCCACCTGACAGGAAAACCTCTATGTCAAAGTCGATTCGGTTGACTGTTCTAATGGCAGTCTTCGTCAGTACTGCTCCGAGTCTGTTGTCGGGTCGTACGTTGGTCGCCAACGAGATCGATGGTGGCTTCGAAATTCAGCAACAGGACTCCAAACTCGTGATCAACTACGGTTCAAAGTTCGTCACGGAGTTTGTCTTCAAAGACGAAAAGATCCTGCGACCGTATTTCGCCAACTTTCGCCTTCCCAGCATTCATAAGGCGACCCGCAATCATCCGCCGAACCCGGCCGTTGATGCGGTCGACCACGATACGATGCATCCCGGTATTTGGCTGGGGTTTGGCGATATCAATCAGGAAGACTTTTGGCGCAACAAAGGCCGGATTGAACACGTTCGATTTTCCACGGAGCCGGTGGTCATAAATGGCGTGCTACATTTTGCAGAAGAAAGTCGATTGCTGAGGGCCAGCGGGAAGAAATTGGCCGAACTGCATTCCGACTATCAATTGCGTCGGCGCAGCGGGGGATTTCTGTTGACGTGGAATGCGGAACTTCGAGCCTCGGAAGAGGATCTTGTGTTCGGCGATCAGGAAGAAATGGGCCTGGGGGCTCGACTGTCGACATCACTGACAGAGAAAGCCGGTGGTCAGATCATCAGCAGCGACGGTCTTAAGAGTGCTGCTGAGACCTGGGGCAAGCAGGCCGCGTGGTGTGATTACTCGGGAAAGATCGGTACGCAGGTGGTCGGCATCACGATTTTCCCGTCGCCTCAGAATGCTCATCCTTGTTGGTGGCATAACCGTGATTACGGAGTCTTCGTCGCTAATCCGTTTGGAAAGCGAGCGGGGCATGTGGACGGCAAGCTGACCGTAAAAAAGGGCGAGTCGTTGAAGCTGAAGTTTCATGTTGTGTTCCACGAAGGTCCGACAATGCCGGATCTCGCGGCCATCGCGAAGGAGATTGAGAAGTAGACCGTTCCGTTCAAGGACCGCACCAAACAGGATTATTTTCTAGCGGGAAGTAGTTCCGCGATTGGCTGGGGAGCAGCCGCGTGTTGATAGCCTCGGGCGTCAGTTGGCTTCAGCGTGAGGTATGAGGCGACGAGCTGGTAGTTTCGAAACCGGGGCTCCACCGACACAGGGTCGGGCGGGTCCCCAATCGCAACTGGTCGCCTCAAAAAAGCTGCAGCACGCAATTATCGTCGCATTGGTGCCGAATGCAGAAGTCGCGATAAAGATGTAGGTAAAGATGAGCTCGGCAGTCAGAACCGACGGACATCCGCGACCGCACTCTTTTCCACTGGGTGCAGTCGCGGATGATTGTCAAAGTAGGTCCTTTCTGCCGGAAAGGACTTTCGCCGGAAGGCGAACCCCGTGTGCGACACGCGACAGGATATCGGCCCGGAACCTTGGTTGACGTGCACACAGGTCGCGGCAGGCCGCGAAGTCCTCCTCGGCAAGGAGGACCTACCGATATCCGCGACCGTTCCTTTTGTTCGCGTAACACAGATCGGGCTTGAGTTGTCGGTCTGAGATGCTCAGAATGCCCGAGTGAATGTTGCCGCGACCATACGTGGGGGAGAACGTCGGATGTTGTCGGTTCAGGGATCTGCACTGAAATTGTGTGACGGCGTTTCTCGACGAACAGCGATCCAGGTCGGCGCGCTGGGCATGGGAGGGCTCAGTCTTCCTCAATTGCTGCGAGCGGAATCGGCGACCGGAAAACGATCGAATCATAAGTCGGTCATTATGATCTTCCTGCCAGGCGGCCCGCCTCATCAGGATATGTTCGACCTCAAGCCACAGGCACCCGTTGAATATCGCGGTGAGTTTTCCCCGATTCATTCCAACGTGGAAGGCATCGAAGTCTGCGAACATATGCCCTTGCTGTCCCAGCGAATGGATCAGCTTGCGGTGATCCGAACGCTGGTTGGTTCCGAGGGCCAGCATTCTGCGTTTCAATGTATGCACGGGCATCCTCATTTGAATCAGCCGGTTGGCGGCTGGCCGTGTTTTGGATCGGCGGTTTCTAAACTGCAGGGATCGGTGAACACGGAAGTCCCCGCAGCCATTGCTCTGCAACCAAAAATTGGCGGTGCGTTCTGGTCGGATCCGGGTCAGGGTGGGTTTGCCGGAATGCGACATGCGCCGTTCGCGGCCAATGCTCCAGGCAGCAACGAGATGTCGCTGACCAGCATGACAAAGGGCACGTTGCAGAATCGACGAGCACTGCTGGGGCAGATGGATTCGCTCCGTCGCCAACTAGACACAACCAATGTGATCGACGGCATGGATACCTTTTATCAGCAGGCTTTTGAAATCCTGACGTCCGGGAAATTGATCAACGCTCTGGATGTGGAACAGGAAGATCCCGTCATTCGAGAAAAATTTGGTCGAGGTTCAAAAGAGCCGGCCGGGTACGGCGATGCGGGCTGGCTACGAAATGAAGACCTGCTCGTCGCACGTCGACTGGTCGAAGCGGGTGCGCGAGTTGTCACGTTGTCATTTGGACGTTGGGACTGGCATGGTCAGCCGCATGGCACCAACTTCGATAATGCTCGCGATCATCTTCCGGCGTTTGATCAGGCATTGTCCGCGTTGCTGGATGATTTGAAAGAACGCGGCTTGGATCGTGATACGTCCGTCGTGGTCTGGGGAGAATTCGGCCGAACGCCTCGCATCAACAACAAAGGCGGGCGAGATCATTGGCCTCAGGTGGGCTGTGCATTGCTGGCCGGTGGCGGAATGCGAACCGGGCAGATCATCGGCGAAACCAATGCTCTGGCTGAGTATCCAACAAAGCGGCCCGTGCATTTTCAGGAGATCTTTGCCACGCTGTATCATCGACTGGGCATTGATGTTGATCATTCCACGATCAACGATCTGACCGGGAGACCGCAATATCTGGTCGATCACACGAAGTATCAGCCGTTGCCGGAATTAATCTGAGACCGCCTTGGGACTAAAACTCGTGAACCTAAAGCCGGCTCTGCAACTTCGTCATGACAATGCAGCGTACTCTGTGGCGTTTTCGACTGACGCGGGATTACTGGCCACGGGCAGTCTGGATAAGTCGATCCGCATCTGGGAACTGCCGTCCGGTGCGATGAAGTTTCAAATGAAAGGCCATGGCGAGGCGATTTGTTCCGTCTCGTTTCAGAATGCGAATCAATCGCTGTTGTCGGCGGGACTGGATCGCACTCTGCGAATCTGGAATCTTGTGACCGGTAAGATTCAATCAACCATGTCGGGCCACTCGGCCTATCTGACCTGCATGGCCGTTTTTCCGAATGGAGCGACCGCCGTCTCCGGGGCTTATGATAAAGATCTGATTCTCTGGGACGTCGCGGCTGGTGCCTCGATCGCCACGCTCAAAGGTCATACCGATATTGTGAACACAGTGGCCTGTTCACCGGACGGACGATTCATTGCTTCAGGTAGTCATGACTTTCTGGTGCGGCTTTGGGATGCGGCGACGCGAGCTGAAACGCAGCAGTTGGGACCTCACCCCAAACCCGTGCAATGCATCGCGTATGCTGCGGATGGAGCAACTCTTGCAGCGGCTGATGAGTCGCCGATTATTCGCGTGTGGGATATCGCCAGTGGAAAGACAGTTCGAACATTTGATGAACACAAAGCGGCCGTTAAGTGCGTGGCTTATTCGGCAGACGGTCGCTGGCTGGCCTCCGGCAGCAACGATACGTCGGTCATCATTCGTGAGCTCACGACTGGAAACGTGGTCCACACGTTAAAGGGGCATCGGAATACGATCTACGGCCTGGCGTGGTCATTGGATGGCACACGGCTGGCATCGGCGTCGTTTGATCGGACGGTTTGCGTTTGGGATTTGAACGCTTTTTGAGAGTCATTCGTTCAATGGAGCGGACCGCGCTGTTGCGCCTTGATTGAACATGCCCGCTCAGAACGATAGGCTGCGAAGAACAAGTCTCTTCCCAGGATAAAAACATGAACACGTCCCAAAACTTGACTCCTCAGGCCTTCTGGGCCGACCAGATGGAACAAGGCTATGCCCTTGTCGAGCAGATTCTGGCTTTTCCGGTGCAGGAGTCAGGTGAAGGCTTTGCGTCGTTGAAAGATGCGGTGGAAGAAGATGGAGTCGAGATTCTCTTCTCGACCTCAAAGATTGCCGGCTCGCTGGATCGCGTCTTCTACATGCGAGAAAGCCTCGTGAAGGATGTGCTGGCGATTGGTCGAGAGATGAATCGTCGTGGCTGGATACTGAAGATCGAGGACGGTTATCGATCTCTGGCCATGCAGAAACAGCTCGGGAGTAAACCGGAACTGTTCGACGCCATCCTGAAAAAATGTATCTGGGAAAATGGTGGCACGATTCCGCCGGTCGAGCTGGTGTTTCGCCGTGGGTCTGTCCTGATCGCCAATATTCCGAAAGTAGGAACTCACATGTCGGGCTCGGCGATTGATATTTCTGTCTTTCGACGTGACGATGGCAGCGAAGTCTGGCGCGGGAATACTTATCTGGAGATGAGCGAACGAACGCCGATGCGAAGTCCGTTCGTTGAGCCGGAGTATGTACAGAACCGCCTTGAGATCACCGCCGTGATGGAGTCGCACGGCTTTATGCATTTTCCGTTTGAGTTCTGGCATTACAACAAGGGCGACGGGCTGGGGCATATCCTCACCGGTAACAAGGCACCGGCTAAATTCGGTCCGGTTCATTGGGACCCAGCGACCAACAAAGTCACAGCCGTGGACAATCCATCAGAACCGCTGCGCCCCCTGCCGGAAATCGAACGTGAAATTGCCGCGGCTGTAGACCGAGCGAAAGCCGCCGGGACAAGTTAATAGTTGATAGGGCCAATAAGTCCCATTGGTCGCATAAGTCATATAGGGCTTTTTCAACATCAAGCGGGGCACATAACCGCATGAAGAGGGTCATCCTGGTGCGGCATGGAGAGTCTGAAATCAATGCCGCGTGGAAAGAGAAGTCGATCTTTTGCGGTCAGATTGATACACCTCTGACGGAGAAAGGCCGACAGCAGGCTGTGGACGTTGGGCGACTTCTGGCAGACTCGTCGAAGTTCAGGATTTCTCATACGGTCAGTTCAACGCTTGTTCGTGCTGTCGACACGTTGCACCTGATTCGGCAGCAATTCCTCGCGGCACCAGCGCTCCTGCCGGCAATGTCCGCATTCAACGAGCGGTCGCTCGGGCTTTTCGAAGGCCGCTCGAAGGACGACGTGTACAGAGAATTTCCTGAGTACGAAAGTGATCCCGACTACTGTCATTTTCGCGATCACTATCAGCAGAAGGCACCGGAAGGTGAGAATCTTGCTGAAGTCACCTCACGCGCATGGCCATCGCTGCAGTTTGCGTTGGAACTTGCGGAGCCGGATGTTCTGATCGTTGCTCATTGTCAGGTGATTCGTTGCCTGATTGCTCGGGCAATTTCGCTTGATACGAGCGGGATTTCCCGTCTCAGGATCCCGCACGCCGTACCGATCCTGCTCACTCAGTCGGGGGCAAGCGGATTCAGTTTGGCGGGAAATTTCGAGACAGGCGGCAACCGATCAGCATGACAGCGTCGTACGACGGCGGGGTTTGCGCGGAGGCGAGACAGCTCGATAAGGGCATTAAAGAGGGCTTCAGAAAAAGTTGAGTGGTTTACGCTTGAGGCCCTGAGCGAACAATTTGTCCGCCCTGCTTTCCGGGGCCGGGGCCCAATTCGATTTCCCAATCGGCCTGAGAAATGAGCGTCTGATCGTGATCGATGACCACTACGGAATGTCCGGTTTGCAGAAGGAAATCAATGCAGCCGACGAGCCGTTCAATATCCTGCATATGCAAGCCAACGGAAGGTTCGTCCAGCAGGAATAAGGTCCGCCCGGATCTTGCAAGTTGCGCGGCTTTGCGGTTGTCTGCCGTCACTTCGCCGTCGGCCATAGGAATCCCGGCCAGCATCGCGGCGATGCGCAGTCGCTGAGCTTCCCCGCCCGAGATGGTGCTGAGTGGTTGTCCCAGCCGCAGATATCCCAATCCTGTTTGACGGATTGCGTTCAGGCGTTGCTGAATACGATGGTGCCCATTGAAGAAGGTAAACGCCTCATCGGCTGTCATATTCAGGATGTCATAGACGGAGCGATCGCGGTAGCGGACTTCGAGCACTTCCGGACGAAATCGGCGACCGTTGCATTCTTCGCAGACTGTTTCGACATCCGCCAGAAACTGCATCGCCACCGTCACGATGCCTCGCCCTTCACACACCGGGCATCGTCCTCCTGACGCCGCGTTGAAGCTGAACATGGCGCGGGAATAATTTCGCTTGCGGGCTTCGTGAGTTTCCGCGAGAAGAATTCGGATGTCATCGAACACGCCAATCCATGTTGCGGGAATACTTCGGCGAGATTTCAGCACCGGACTTTGATCCAGAAGCACGATATGATCAAAACCGTCTGCTCCCTGGAGTCTTTCAAGAGTCCCCGTCGTGTCAGATGGCATCGGCAGTTTCAGATGCTGACACATCGCGGGATACAAAGTATCGACGATCAGAGAGCTCTTGCCGCTGCCGCTGACTCCCGTCACTGCACAGAAAACACCGAGCGGAATGTCGACATTCAGTCCTTTGATGTTGTGGCAATTGACGTTGTGAAGATTCAGCCATGTTTCCGGTGTTCGGTGGGAGTCGACTGACATCGAAGTCAGCGGGGCTTTGGTTTGCCGCAATTTCTCCCCCGTCAGAGTTTTTGCCTTCAGCAGTTGAGCCGGAGAACCCTGAAATTCTACTCGGCCACCTTCTGAGCCAGCACCGGGGCCAATTTCAATGATGTCATCGGCGGCAAGAATAAATTGAGGATCGTGCTCCACGACAATCACAGTATTGCCTGCTCGCTGAAGATTACGGACGCAGTTGATAATGCGAAGGGTGTCACTGGCATGTAATCCGGCGGTCGGCTCATCCAGGACATAGAGCGTATTGATCAGGCCGGATCCCAGGGCCGAAGTCAGCATGACTCGCTGGGCTTCTCCGCCGGAAAGTGATTTCATCGCGCGATCGAGAGACAAGTACCCGAGACCGCTTTGACGCAGAAACTGCAGGCGGCGATCTGTATGCTCAAAAGCAGAACGCAGGCCGGTTTTCATTTCTGAAGAAAGAGCGGCGAACTGAGATTCGAGCCATTCTGAAAGGTCGTCAAGCTCCAGTTGAGCGATCTCGGGCAACGTCATTGAGCCCCAGCGGATGTGTCGAGCGTTCTCATTGAGACGCGACCCCTGGCATGATGCGCAGGGGGCACCGGAAGGAGCGGTTTTCTCTGTCGTCCGTTTGCGTTTCGAAGTCGGTGCGGAAGCGGGTTTTTGTTGGCCGGTCCCTTCACAAATGGTGCAGGCGCCGAGCGGTGAGAGAAAGTTGAGCAGATCGGCGGAGAGTTCGGGGAACTGGCGAGAACAATTCGGGCAGGCACGGCGATGCGAAAAGCGAAGGCATTGCCATGTCATGCCGTCTGCGGATAGGGTTTCTGAGCCGATCGAAGTCGGCGATTCCACCAGCACCAGGCAGGCCGAGCTCGAAAGAGAACTGGAGTTATGGACGGCTTCGGCAATTCGAGTGGTCGCTGAGAAGTCGGCTTTGAGACGATCGACCACGACGATCAGCGGGGATTGAACCTGTGAGAGATTCACTTCCTCCAGCCGCGCAGTCTTTTCCCCGACAATGGCGCGAGGAAAACCCTGTCGAACCAGGTCGGCCGGCAAGTTTGTATCGGTCGAGAGATCGAACTCAATCACCGCACAGATCTGGATGCGACAGTTGGCCGCTTTGTTGAGAATCTCAGCAGCCGCATGCTCTGCGGAGATGACATCGATCGGAATCTGGCAATTGGGGCAAAACTGCCGGCCAGCCTGAGCGACCAGGATACGCAGGGAATCCAGCACTTCGGAACGAGTCCCCAGTGTATTGCGCGCGCCGTCGGAGCGGAGTTGCTGGCGAATCGCGATGGCGGGAGGCAAGCCGGAAATGCGATCGGCCGCTGGACGTTCGATGCGGTCCAGAAACTGGCGGGCTGATGGGGAGAAGGTCTCGATATATCGTCGCTGGCCCTCGGCATACAAAGTATCGAAGGCGAGACTGCTTTTTCCGGAACCGCTGAGACCGCAGATCACAGTCAGGGCGTGGTGAGCAATTTTCAGGGAGATTCCCTGCAAGTTGTGAACTCGTCCACCTTCCAGCTCAATAAACCGCGAAGCAGATACCAATTCAGATCCCCGGCAGTTAAAGGGCGATTACGGAGGCAGGACACAAGTGAAGAGGTTCGGGGTCGCCATTGTGGGCGTTCGGCCATTGTTCGCCCAATGAAGACCGGAAGATTCTCTGATGAAGGCTATTGAACCAACTTTTCCTCACAAAAATTGCTTCCCAATGCCAGGAGCGCCCCTGAGCCGGTTGCGTCTCCAGGGGGCAGTTCTATAATCCGTGCAACTCTTTTCTGACTGCCATCTTCCTGCCTTAAAGAGCGATTCGCAAGGCCGCGACCGGGGGTTGATTCCCATGTTTTTGTGGTTCCGCAACGTCTGGATGTCTGTTGTGACCGTCCTGCAGGGGATGTACGTCACGCTGTTGACGATGTTCAAGACGTACAATCGACGGACATTTACCGAGGTGTATGAGTACCCGGAAGTGCCGCTCAAGGTGAAACCTCGCTATCGTGGTTTCCACCGTTTTGACCTGACGACATGTATCGGCTGCGAAAAATGTGCGGTCGCTTGTCCGGTTGACTGCATTTATATCGACAAAGAAAAAAGCCCGGTCGGAAAAGGTTTCCGCATCAATGGCTTTACGATTGACTACACGAAGTGCATGTTCTGTGCGTTGTGTGTTGAGCCTTGCCCGGTTGATTGCATTTTCATGGGGTCCAATCACGACCTCAGTTGCTATAGTCGTGACGGATGCATTGTTGACTATGCGAAACTGCCGCTGCAGATTGCATGGGGTAAGGCCTCTCTGAATCCAACGGTCGTTGCGGAATCAAAAGTTCTGCATTCTCCAGTGTGGGTGAAGGGTGAGCCGAGTCCGTTTGAGTTTGCAGGGGCTGAGCATTAGAAGAGTGTCTGTCAGATTGGTCCCGCCATCGCATGGTTTGTAATCGCACGAGGGATGTTGAGTGTGTGTCGTGTGATGGTGGATGGCAGTTCTGCTGCTGAAAAGCAGTGAGTTGCTGGGTGATTTTGAAGCTGCGAATCGGAGTTGATGATCGAGAGAATTCTGGTTTTGGCAGTTTGCCGTGTTTGAGTGGTAGTGCAGATTCGGTAGAGATCCTCGACGGAGTGCGAGGATGGTTGATCGAGTGTACTTTACGAAAAGCAGAACATGGTTGCGGATGAAACTTTGCTGACTGTGGATGAAGTGAATCAGCGTTTACCGCTTGTTCGTTCGATCGTCGGCGACATTGTTAGTCTTCATGCGGACATCTCGTTTCGTCGGCAGCGTTTGTTGTCGCTTCGGGAACGACATCCGGCTCCGAAGTCAGACGATTCTGTCTATGAGCAGGAGGTGCTGCAGATGGAGTCGGAATTGGCCGACGACGAAGTTCGCCTGAGCTCATATGCACAGGAGCTTCTGGATATCGGAGGACTTCTGACGGATCCGGCGGAGGGGAGAGTTGATTTCCCCGGGGATCTTGGGGGAGAACGGGTGTTCTTCTGCTGGCAGTCCGGCGAGCCAGAAGTGTTGGCGTGGCATTCCGGGGCCTGTGGCGAATCGGAACGCATCCTGCTCGATCATGAACTTGGAAGTATGACGATTTCAGAGGGTAAGTGATGACGGATCTCGTCGGGCATTTTTTGGCATTTGGGCTGTTGGCTATCGGGTTCCTGATGGTTCCGCTGATTGTTGGACGATTTCTTCGTCCGAATCTGCCGACGCCTGAAAAGGATGCCATCTACGAGTGCGGTGAGCCAGCCATTGGTTCCAGCTACATTCAGTTTGACCTTCGCTTCTATGTGGTGGCCTTGCTGTTCATCATTTTCGATGTGGAAATTGCATTCTTCTTTCCGTGGGCGTCAGTCTATGGCAGTGCGATGCAGTTGGCTGATTCACGAATCTCAGAAGCTGCGCGGTCGGACCTGAGTGCACGGTTGTTGAGTATTGATCCAACGGTCATGACGCCTGAATTTGTGGTTACGTCCGATGCTGCCATCAAGCTGGGTTGGTTCGGTCTCGCCGACATCCTTGTTTTCTTCGGAGTTCTGCTGGTGGGATTTGCCTACGTTTGGAAACGTGGTGATCTGGACTGGATTCGGGCTTTGACAAAGAAGACACAGCAGGCGAAGGATCAGACGGCTGGCGTGGCTTAGGTGTCGTTGGGCATTGTTGCTGGTTGGCTTTCTGCCTGTACAGAGGCGTTTGAGTGCCGTCTTCAAAAGTATTGTCGGTGTCTCGGTCTTAGGTGAGTTAGATCTTAGAATTGGACCCACAGTTCATGGATATTCAGGGCATTCACTCGATCCTGCTCGAACGGTTTGGCGAGTCTGTTGTTGGCAGTCAGACGTTTAAGGCGATTGACCCATGGATTCAGGTTTCTGCAGCTTCGATTGTTGAAGTGTGCACGTTTCTGCGTGACGACTCACGATTGCTGTTCAACCATCTGAACGATCTTTGCGGGGTTGACTATCTGGAGCCTGACTCGAAGAAGGCTGCTAAGTTTGGCCATGATCCGCACGTTGAAGTTGTCTATCATCTCAGCAGCCTGAAGCTACGGCATCAGTTGAAGTTGAAACTGATCATTCCTCGATGGAAGGATAATGTTGAAGGTCAGTTGCCTGTGGTCCCTTCCATCAGTGCTGTCTTTGGTATCGCTAACTGGCACGAGCGAGAAGCTTACGATCTGGTTGGGATTCATTTTGAAGGCCATCCGAATCTACGACGGATTCTGTGTCCGGAAGACTGGGTTGGTCATGCCATGCGGAAGGACTACGATTTTCCGCTCGAGTATCATGGTGTGCGTGGCCGCTAGCAGCGGGTTTCCTGATAATTATTCGAAGAGTTGGCTCGGCTGCGTTCGGCCAGGAGTTCCTTGTCCATGAGTTTGCAGATTGAAGATCCACGCATTGTCGAGTTCGACGTCCAGACCGATGAGATGCTGGTCAACATGGGACCTCAACATCCCAGCACTCATGGTGTGTTGCGATTACTGCTGAGAACCGACGGGGAAATCGTCCATGAATGCACCCCGCACATTGGCTATCTGCATCGCTGTGCCGAGAAGATCGGTGAGAACCTCTCTCCGCCGCAGTACATTCCGTATACGGACCGGATGGACTATCTGGCCGCGATGAACATGAATCTCGGCTTCGCATTGGCGGTCGAGAAACTGATTGGGATGGAAGTTCCTGAAAAGGCGATGCATCTTCGAGTGTTGATCGCGGAAATGGGACGCATCGCCAGCCATCTGGTCGGGATGGGCACCTATGGCCTCGACCTTGGAACATTCAGTCCGTTCCTGTACGCATTCCGTGAACGCGAAATCATCCTCGATCTATTTGAAGAAGTCTGCGGCGCGCGTCTGACTTACAGCTATATCACCGTTGGCGGGGCGACTCACGATCTGCCTGACGAAATTGAAATGCCGGATGGATTGGCGTCGCTGATCGGCAAGCATAAGGGCGAGCGACTGCCGTTTCTGGAAGTGATCGAGATCTTCCTGCAGTGGCTGGAACTTCGCATTCGCGAGTATCACACGCTGCTGACTCGGAACATGATCTTCATCAGCCGCACAGCAGGGCTTGGTATTCTGTCGCCTGAAATGGCTGTCAGCTACGGCTGCACGGGCCCGGTTCTTCGTGGTAGCGGTGTTGACTTTGACCTGCGTCGTGATGGCGAAGCAATCTACACCCGAATGTACAAGGGCTATGATTTCGAGGTTCCTGTGGCCCCGTTTAAAGAGGCGCCTCGCGAAGTCATTGTCGGCGACAATTGGTGTCGTTTTTATGTCCGCATGATGGAAGTTGTGCAGGCGATCCGTCTGGTTCGTCAGGCGATTCCAAAGTACAAGGCTGCCAGCGGTTCTTACCGCGAACCGTTCAAGATGAACGCCAAGCTGCCTAAGGACGAAGTGTATCTCGAGACGGAAGCACCTCGCGGCCAGATGGGTTTTTACATCGTTGGCAACGGCGAAGGTAATCCGCTGCGTCTGCGAGCCAAGAGCAGTTGTTTCTGCAACGTGTCTGTAACCGACCAAATCTGCCAGGGCGTCCCACTGGCCGACATCCCCGCGATCGTCGGATCTCTGGACATCGTGATGGGCGAAATCGACCGATAGCGGGCGATTTCATTCTTCGCAGACTTGTTGCCATTTGAGCCAGGCGTGGCGTTGATGTGCGTTCTTAGTCGTATGTGATTACTCAGGTTAACGTCGGCTCACGACATAACCGGCCAACATGCGCGTAAGGTCATTCCATAACCCCGGCGAAATGTCGCAGGGGCCGGTGGTCGCCACCTGCTGCACTGCATCATTCAGTGAAACAGCCCCAGTTCGGGTCAGCACTGCCGAAGCAATCGCAGGCGAGCGACTCATTCCGCCGCTGCATGCGACCAATGTCCGATGGCCGGCCGAAACAAACGACGTCGTTGTTTCAATTGCGGAATGAAGAATCGCAGGTAAGTTTCCCTCGCCATCAAGCAGTGGAAAACGGCAATAGATGAAATCGCGAGGAAACTGGATCACTGGTTCATCAATCGCCAGATCGATCACGACCTGAATCTCTGCAGCCAGGACCCTCCTGATGTCTCGAGCATCCTGAGCATTGCCGCTCCATAATATTGAAGGGATTATTTCACGCATCGGGTAACCTCGATTCCAAATCCTGCCAAAAAACAGCGGCTCTCCAGTTACGTTTCTCAATGCACCTTACGTTGGTTAGCTGAGAGACTGATTTGAGGTAAAGTCCGAGATCACCCAATTCCGAATCATCGGCAGCTCCCAGGAATGGGCGAACATAGATGGCATTGCCGTAGTTTCGTTCGACTTTTTCTGGTGAATCATCAACGATCAATACACGGTCGAGTTGATACCCTTTTCGGCTGACCTTCTTCAGGTCTTTGACGTAGTAGAGTTCCTGTGTCTCTCCGTTGAATCTCTGTATACAGCGTTCCCGACTCCAGACAAATTCCAGTTTAAGGTCACGTGGCAACACTTTCTCCACGATTGCGCTCAGATAGTCGGCACTCGAAGAAGACCAGATTGCCAACTGAAAGTGCTTCTCACAATGTCGCAGGAACTCTCGCAGGTAAGGTCGAACGTAAACGAAGTATTGGCCAACTCTGAACTCCGGATCACGTTCAAGTCGTTTCTCGGAGGCGTAAAGCAACGTCTCGTCGATATCCAGAATTAGCAGTATGCGAGCTACTTCAGTCAATTGATCTGACCTCTCACAACCAGTACGACGGAAATGGCCACTGCCTCACTCCCAAGTCAGTAGTCCCTTCCAGCTCAATATTCGTTGACGCCATCAGTGATGATCAAACGATGGCATTCTGCCCAGGTGGGTGGTTCACATTTCTCCGCCAGTTTCCTGATGATACCTTCCGGGACCGCTGCTGACCGAGCTTTGTTCTGTTTCAGCACGGTTTCGAACCGTGGCTCGATGTAAACGATCTCGATGCGAGCCCCATAGTCAGCAAACAGATCGATCCAGCGACCGCGAGTCTGTTTCAATGTGTTTGTGGCGTTGAAAGCGAACGAGGTCCCCGCGCGAAGATACTCCCGACAACGCTCGCGAGCCAACTGCGCGACTTCTCCCTGATTCTCTGTCGGGGTGATGTCCAGTTCCCCGCGGATTTCATCAAGAGAGACCACGGGAAGACCGCTTCGATGCTGTGACAGCCATGTGTCTTTCCCGCAGCCCGGCAGCCCGGCCATCATTGTGACGGTGCAGCGGAAGTCTTCAAAAGGCGTGTAAAATCGATTCCCGGGAGTCGGGCTGTGAAAGTATTTGAACCGCGCGTGATCAGTGGCGAAAAGGAAGGGCTGATCAAAGCAGTTTTCTTCCAGAGCGATCAGCTTCCAGAAGTGAAGATTCTCCTCCGGACGACTCATCGCATCCGTATCACGCCCTCGCGTATCAGCCAAAGCAAAGAGGTACAGCAGGCGGTTGCTTAGCAACCACGACAGTCGCACAACCTCGTCCGCCGGATTGTCTCGTTCCAGCAGGAATGCGGGCCGACCGTGATAACGTACAAGTCTCGCAATCTGCTCACGTATTGCCAGATCGCAATCGAGATCACGCAGCACTGCACGAGCGACATGTTCACCTTTTACAGCATGTTTGGGCGACGTCACTCGCCCCGTCTCCGGATCAACCTCTGTCGTCATTGGCTTGGCTACGTCATGAAACAGAGCTGTGAATTTCAGGACCGTTTGCTCCTGAGGTGTCAGCGACGGCCATTCCTCGAGCCCGGGAAGTTGCTCGAGCACCATTTTCGTATGCGTCCAGACATCTCCTTCCGAGTGCCATTCGGCATCCTGAACGCAGTTCGCCATGGCGCGACACCATGGTTGGGTTTCGGCCCAATCGATAAGGTCTTCCGTTGAAGCCTGTTTGAGTTTTTCCCAGGTCATGACCAGATATCCATATTTTCAGCCAGCAGGTTTGGCACAAGCTGCTGCTGTTGCCAGTGAGTACTTTGCTTGATCTTCTCCACAAATTCAGGTCGAACGAACTTTGCGCGGCCAGTGACAACTCCGTCGGCTTCAGTGCGGAGATAGACACCTTCCATCAAGTTGTCGGATCGTTTCGTGATGGGATTGTCGAAGTGACTGTCGAATTGTGAAGGGCCAATCAGAGTCGCAAGCTGCTCACGAGTCACAGCGCCCTGATGCAGCACTGGAACCGTCTGAATGCCTGCTCCATCAAGCAGATTTAGTCGTTGATTCAGATCAAGGAATGCGTCCTGTTCCTTGTCATAGAGATCGAACTCAAAAAAGTAGTGTGTCAGTTTTCGATAGTGGATGGAATGTCGAGCATAAGCCCATTCGCCGAAAAGGATCAATCGATTCTCCAGTTGAGTCTCCAGCACATGTCGCTTGACGGCGGCCCACTGTTTGAAAAGATCGTACTGAGGATGCATCCCTTCTGTAATGAGATGTCCGCGGCATTGCAGAACCATTTCACCAGCATTCGAAAAATGAATGCCCACGTTCGTTCCGTCGATCTTTTCTTCGACAATGAGTGAGTTATCGGAAACAAACCGTCGGGATTCCGCGTCGCTCAGATGCTTGTCGTCGTCCGTTCCCTTCGATCCAAACAGATGAGGCGTGCGTGGGTATTTGGTGAAATCACCGTGTGAAGTTCCCATCGTTTACGACTCCTGTCCGGGTTGAAAAATGACTTGTGCGATTCTCGATTTGGTTGCCTGAGTCATCTCGCAGAAAGTTTAGCCGAAGATCCCTGATCCTCAGGCAGCTCAAGCTTACGATCTCCAATGCATGATCGCTCCTGCGGATGATCGCTAGTTGCGTGTCTTACTCAAATGGGATCTTATTGAACCGAGTGTTTTGTCTTGTTTCACCTGTGGTCGACAGGCTGGGAGCAGAGAACGCCTGGCCTTTCGGCCACGTGTTAAACGAGGGGACTTCAGAGATGCGACACTGGTTCTCTGTTCCGAATCGCGGCACCAGCATAGTTTGCGTAGATGTCATCCGACACAGAACTACTGGAGAGGTTCGTGGCCCCGATGCGGAATGCTGAACCCCCGGTTCAGTCCGGTGTCAGAACTGGATATCAATCTGACAGGAGGATGCTATGAACGATCTCAACGAGTCCCCGCGCGTGATTGCCGAAGCCGTGTACCATCATGTTTTCCGGATGGATTTCTCCAGGCCGGGATTTGCCTTGATTGACCTCGGCCCTGACTGCGGCTCCGAACGGCAACGGCAACGGCAACTGATGATTAATCTGAAGAATGAATTCAGCCGACTTGAAGGCACGCATCGAGGACGTGAGCTGGTCTATCAGTCGCTCACACGATTCGACCAGCAGGTGACCACGAAACCCCATCGGGACGGCGGACCGGAGGAATCGATCCTGATGCTCGGGTATGAACCATCGTTGATCGAAAGTCGTCTGGAGATAACCGATTACTCGAAATGTGCCCACGATCTGGGCGTGACTCCCGCTGAGTTTCTCGATCGATTCAATCCGATGTTTTCCGCAGGACGTGACCGACTGGTAACGTACACAACCCCGATCGACCACTTCGATAATCGGTCGTTTCAGATAGTGATTATCAATAACAGCATGAAGCCGTTCGGTGCAGGGCTTGTCGGCGTGCTTCACACGGCAACCATCATGAACCCGGATCCGGATTTAAGGCGGGTTATCAATTCGACGATGATCGCAGCAGTGCCTGAGGGCGAAGGCGGCGGGTGTGATACTGAAGAGCAGAATGACTTCCTGACAACTGCTGTTGTTCGCAGGCCTGTCTACGGCTGACACTCAAGCGAAGCGATGGCATTCACCGTGTGAAGCAAGTGATAGTCATGTTAGTGACCGCTGAGCAACGAAAGGTGTCCCTGGCCGAGGAGTCCGTTTGGGATCGGGTGTAGTCCCGTTTGATTGTTAAGGTAGGTCCTTTCTGCCGGAAAGGACTTTCGCCGAAAGGCGAACCTGGTTTGCAACAGGTGCAAAGATATCGGCCGAGAACTTTGGTTCACGTGCACAAAGGTCGCGGCAAGCCGCGAAGTCCTCCTCGGCAAGGAGGACCTACCGAAATCCGCGACTACACCCTGTGGGATTATCGGAAACCGAACCGTTTGGCCTCCCAGCCTGAAGCGGGTATCCTGCTGGCTTGCCCACATACTCCGCTGAGGCAGGCCGGTTTGGGACGGTGACGAATGAGTGGGCCGTTGATGACGATTGAACTTAAACCGACCGGCAAACAATGGCTGATCCAAGGCAGAGTCCTGAGGTCGAACCCATGAGAACCGAAAAACAGAAGATGCTGGCCGGGGAACTCTACGATGCTCTTGATCCGGAGTTGGTGCGGGCCAGGGAACGTGCTCGCGATTTATGCTGGGATCTGAATGCAACTCGTGAACGCGAGCAGGAGCTTCGCCGTCGCATTCTTCAGGAGTTGCTGGGAAGTGGCGGGGATACCGTCTGGATGCAACCGCCATTCTTTTGCGACTACGGCAGGAATATTTATCTGGGCGAACGAGCGTACTTCAATTTCAACTGCGTTATCCTTGATGTCTGTGAAGTCAGAATTGGCGACTTCACGTTCTTCGCTCCGGGAGTTCAGATTTACGCGGCCACTCATCCCATCAATGCCAAACAGCGGCGCACGCAGGAGAACGGAAAACCGGTGACAATCGGATCCGATGTCTGGGTTGGCGGCGGAGCAATTATCTGTCCCGGAGTTACCATCGGTTCGAAAACTGTCATTGGGGCCGGAAGCGTGGTGACGAAAAATATCCCTGATGGTGTCGTTGCGGCCGGAAATCCCTGCCGGATCATTCGTGAAATCACGGAGGAAGATTGTGACCGACAACCTCTTTGAGAATTTGCCTGACTCCATCCCCACTGAGCTTATTCAGGTGCTTGCTGCGAATGGCCCTGTCCGCATCGAACGCATCGTGTCGAACGGGCATTCATCACCAGACGGTTTCTGGTATGACCAGGAAGAGCATGAATGGGTGATCGTTCTGAAGGGCGCAGCGAGACTGCAATTTGAGGATACTGCCGTGGATATGAGGCCCGGCGATTTCGTGAACATTCCGGCTCACAAAAAGCACCGAGTCGAATGGACGACACGAGCCGAGCCGACAATCTGGCTGGCCGTGTTTTTCAGTTCTGTGCGAGAGGAAGTGCCCGCATCCGAAGACCGCGGGCGACCTCAACGGTGACAGTTTTCCGTCAGCAGAGGGAACCGTCAGTCAAAAGCTATAACAGCGAGCAGACCTGAGTTTGAACCGCCGATGAACGCGAATAAACACTGATGATTGCAGAAAACGCAACGAAACAAAGCCGTGGTTAAAATGGCACTGCGTGGCGTTAATGTTCGACGATGTCTCTGCGGCAAGCTGTATCTTCGTTTCAACAACTACGAGCGTCAATCTGCGTTCATAAGTGGTCTCAACAGCGATTCTATTTCTCATTACGATGCGGCTCTGATCGCCCCTGAATCTCTTTGAATGTCTCGCATATGCCGTTTCAAACAACAGCCCGTTACGATCTGGTGATCTGTGATATTGATGGGTGCTTGTCGCCTGAGTCGCATGCTCCGATTAACGGGCCTGCTCTATCCGTCATTGCCGAGCACAATCGTCAGGCGATTCAGCAGCGAGATGGACCAGTCGTTACGCTGTGCAGCGGACGCCCGATTGGATTCGTCGAATGCCTGACTCGCCTGCTCCACAACTCACTCGTCCCCACCATTGGTGAAAACGGCGTCTGGATCTGGCGACCCGCTGACAACTCATTTGAGTGCGAGCCGTCGATCACGGAAGAGCATCTGGAAGTCGTCCATGAGGCTCGCAAGCTTCTAAGATCACTCTATCAGGCACGAGGCGTGATTCAGCAGCCGGGGAAGTCGGCTTCGGTCGCCTTGTACCATCCCGACACGGAATACCTTCGGTCCATCTTCCCCAGGATCGCGGATGAGTTTCAGCAGCGAGGTTGGCCGATTCGAGTTTCTATGACGTGGCTGTATATCAACTGTGACCTGCAGCACGTGAACAAGGGAACGGCCATTGACCGCCTGCTGGCTGAGACCGGCATTGATCCAAAGCGAACGGCCGGCATCGGCGACACGATGGGAGATCGCTTTATCGCCGAACGTGTTTCCTGGTTTGGTTGCCCCGGAAACGCGGAGCCAGAGATCAGGAAGTTGGCGACCTATGTATCGCCGAAACATGAAGTGGAAGGGGTGCTGGATATTCTGCAGCAACTCTCCCGCTGATGACTTCAAAGGTCGCCTGTCACGGCTTTCCTTTTAAACCAAATCCACGGAGACAGAAAGCTCGCCAACGCGGACTCTCAGCGAACGATCACGACTAAGCCAGGAACTCCCGAACCTGCTTCAAGATGCGTTCCGGAGCATCCTCAAACACGTAATGCCCGGCATCGGGAATCTCCAGAGCATTCGCTTTGGGAAATATTCGCCGGAACTCGGTCAGGAAGTCCCCGGGCGTAAAGCACCAATCCTTCATGCCCCAGATCAACTGGATTGGGTGATTGCGGAACTTGTCCAGGGACTGCTCAACCCCTGTCAGCGTCGCGTAACTGCGATGGCTCTTCTGCAGAGGAATATCCTGCACAAACTCATGCACGGCAACACGGTTGCTCCACGAATCATACGGAGCAATAAAGCCAGCTCGCGCTGCGGCTGTCAGAGGTTTCTCGACGGTCATAAACAGAGCCGCGCGAGCGAACAGGTTGAATCCAAGATCACCGATGGCTCCCAGCAGGGGAATGCGGCACAGCGAAATTCGAAACGGAATCGCCTGACTGCGAAAGGCTCCTGTGTTCATCAAGACGAAGCGTTCGAAGCGATCGGCCATCCGACCAGCGCAGCCCATACCGATGGCTCCACCCCAGTCGTGCCCGAACAGGACGACATTCTGCAGATCCAGCAGTCGCACCAGCGCCGAGAGACGCTGGATATGGCCGTCGAGCGTATAAAGGTTCTTGTCCTGAGGCTTCTCCGAAAAACCGCAGCCCAGATGATCAATCGCAATGACTCGATGATCGCGACTAAGATCTTTCACAAGCTTCCGCCAGGCGAACGACCATGTGGGGTTCCCGTGAACCATCAACAGGACTCTTCCCTGCCCTTCGTCGATATAGTGCTGAACGTAGCCGTCAACCTCAAACCATCGCGATGTGAACGGATACTCGTCCGCAAACCCCGCTCGATTCTCCGCGCGTTTGCGGAGTTCCGGATCAATCTGCTCCGGCTGGAGCAATCGAGCGACAGGTTGTGATGATGTCATTGGAGTTGATCGGCTCTACTGCAAAAGAGACGCGGTACGGCATCTGGCAGAAAAAACGGTGATCGGTTGATTTAATTCGTAGTGCCGACTTCAGTCGGCATTTTCCCTTGTTCATACGGTTGTAATCGTCAGCCGGAACGCGTTAGCGTCTGGTTTTCGCGCCAGAACCCCGGGACAAACAACTGAGGGCTAACGCCCGGCGGCTGATGACACAACGAAATCAACGTTCAGTTGCTGTCACTGAAACGTTGGCTGAAGCCAGCGCTACAGGTACCACGACGTTGGCTAAAGCTAACGCTACAGTCAGTGCGGCGAGCGGGAGACTATGCGGAGTTCCCCCGCGATTCCAGCGTCTCTATCGCTCGGACCTCAGAACGTCTCGAAGCTGATACACCACCTGTTGAATCATCTCCAAAGTGTGGTCGCAGCAGACCGAAATCCGCAGTCGGGCCGTCCCAGGAGCCACCGTTGGCGGTCTGACAGCGGGAACGAAAAAGCCCGATTCCAGCATCCGCCGGCTCACTCGCACAGCCAGATCGTCATCGCCGATCAGCACGGCGATAATCGGACTGGAGGGAGGACTGGTTTGATCAAAGAGGACCGTGAGTTCGCAATCCTGCAGCGTCTGCCGGGCAAAAATCGCGGCGGCAGCGAGCTTCTGACGCGGCTCCGGCTCCTCGACAATGACTCGCAGCGATTCGGCGGCTGCGGCCGTGATCGCCGGCGGCAGCGCTGTGGAAAAAAACTGGCTGCGAGAATTGTTCCAAAGCCACTCACAAAGCGACTCTGATCCGGCGACGAATCCCCCGAGCCCACCGATGGTCTTGCTGAGCGTTCCGATCTTTACGGCCACTCGATCCTGAACATTCTGCAGCTCACAGACGCCCCGTCCCCCGACGCCAAAGACCCCGGTTCCATGCGCCTCGTCGACAATGACGGTCGAATCGAAGTGCTCCGCGATGTCACAAAGCTGCGGCAGAGGAGCCAGTGTTCCATCCATGCTGAACACTGAATCCGTTACGATAAACGTGTGTTCGAAATCTTTTCTTCGTTTGGCGATCGACTCACTCAGACGTTCGAGTTCCATGCGATCGTACACAAAGAATTTCCCGGCGCTGTGGCGGCAGCCATCGATCAGGCTGGCATGATTGTCGCGATCACAAAACACCGCATCGTTGAGCCCCACCAGCGTCGTGATCGCCCCGGTGTTGGCCGCGTACCCGGACGGATACAGGATCGCCGATTCAGTGCCTTCGAAGGCCGCGAGAGCCGTCTCGAGCTCAGCGTTCTGTTTCGATCGTCCCGCAATCAATGCACTGGCTCCGGCACCGACTTGCAGGGTCGCAGTCTGAGCAAAGGCGGCGAGAACTCGCGGATGTCTTGTCAGCCCCAAATAGTCATTCGTCGCGAAACTGATGCACCGGTGCCCGTCAACAAGACATTCTGTGGTGCTGATCATTTCCACACACCGGCGAACTCGACGACGATGAGTGATCGTCAGCCTGTTCAGCGCGGAGCGAAGGCGTTCGTTGAAGGAATCCGAAGACATCGAGATGTCGCCTGTCACGACTTGTGGTAACGGATCGGATCCGCAAAGCCTGCTTCGCGAAAGCCACGCAGTCTCAACTGGCAAGAATCACATTCGCCGCACGAAGTCCCATCTGGTAGCGGGTCGTAGCAACTATGAGTCAGTCCATAGTCGACTCCCAGTGCGACACCACGTTGAATGATCTCAGCCTTGGTTAAGCGGATGAGGGGAGTATGAACATTCAGATGCTGACCTTCGACACCGGCTTTGGTGGCAAGATTCGCCATGGCTTCGAAGGCTTTGATAAACTCCGGGCGACAATCCGGGTAACCACTGTAGTCGACCGCATTCACGCCGATAAACAGATCGTTGGCACCGACTGATTCGGCCAGCCCCAGACCAACAGAAAGAAAGATCGTATTCCGCGCGGGCACATAGGTGACGGGGATTCCGTCGGCCATCTGAGAATCGTCACGGTTGTGCGGCACAGGAATATCATTGGTCAGTGCGGATCCGCGGAAAATGCTGGTGTCAACTTTGAAGACCACAAGTTCTGAGACGCCCTGACTTTCACAAACTCGACGAGCCGCCTCGAGTTCGAAGTGATGTCGCTGGCCGTAATCAAACGAGATCGCATGAATGTCGAAACCTTCGCTCTTTGCAATCGCCAACGTCGTCGCCGAGTCCAGACCTCCGCTTACAAGTACAACCGCTTTCTTCTTTTGCGACATGGAGTCAGGTACTTTCGAACAGCAAAAACAACCATTTGAGGGCACGTTGAGATCATTAATGTACTCCTCGCTCGTCGCAGGCGGAACCTGGCACGCACTACGAGCCTGAAAATTCTCGCGTTACTTTTTTTCGCGAACGTAAACCCGTAAACGCGTGGAAAAATACGATCCGCCATTGCCGAGAAACCGCCAGTCCGGCGTAAGATTCGAGCTGCGTCCTCTCCGCAGGTTCGCTCCTGCCCTGGTTGTCTTTAGTCTTCCGGTGCTGTCGATTCGCCCGATATCAAACGATCGGCATCGAACCGTTGACGTTACCCGACCCTTGATATCACCAAAACGGCAAGATCAAGGGACAGGCAAAGCCGTCGTCTGTTGCAATTGCTGACACTCAGTGGTCAGCGCGTGGGTGATGTGGAGAATGCTCAAAAGATCGGCATCGGACATCACTGCGGTTCGAAGGCGGTCCGCCTGCGTCGTTATGTTGTCGGCTCCCAGTCGGCTGGCGGCGGAATGCAGATGATCAGTGATGGCGGCGATTCGAGCGTAGTTCTGTACTTCCACAGAGGCTGTGATCTCGGCGAGATCTTCGCTGATGGCTTTGGCGTCGGCCGACATTTCGATGGCCGGCTTCGTTCGTGTTGATTGCCGCATGATTCTCAGGAAGTGTTCCACACACTCCGCATCAAACTGGCTTCCCGCGCAACGATTCAGTTCTGCGGCCGCGGAGTCGAACGTTCGACCCGGACGCCAGGGGCGACTGGTGGTCATGGAGTCCCAGGCATCCGCAATGGCGAGAATTCTGGCTTCCATGGGAATCGAATGACCGGCCGGCAAAGCTGGATTGCGAGAACACCCGTTGAACCATGCTCGATAATTCTGAATGATCTCCACGAGCTGTTGAGAGGCGAAGGCCTTGCGGACAATTTCCACTCCCATTTGCTCATGCTGATCCATCAACTGCCATTCGTCCGCAGTGAGTTCCCCGGACTTCCGCAGAATCGCATCCGGGACACCCACCTTGCCAATGTCATGTAACAAGGCGGCAACTTCAAGGCGATAACACTCGGCCCTCGAGAAAATCTCCCCACCGACCTGAACACAGAGATCCGCGACGCGATGGCTATGCTCGGCTGTCGCGGCATCGCGAAATGCTAACGCAGACAACAAAGCCGAAACCGCCTCGAACGGAATCACATCCAGTGTTTTTAAAGTCTTGTCCGGCTGTGAGACAAACGTCTTGTGGCGGTCGGATCCCGCTCGCTCCGAAATCTTCGTCGGCATGCGATCAAAGCAAACGACCTGATTGCGTCCGTTTCGTTTTGCTGCGTACAAACTCGCGTCCGCCTGGTCGAGCATCAATTGGGGCGCCCGGGCTTTCTCTGACGTACACGAGACGCCAAAACTGGCTGTAATCGAAATGTTTTCGAAATGCATACGCTCGATTTTCACGCGGAGTTGCTCTGCCCCACGTGCCGCCTCGGTGATGTCTGCGTCAGGCAGAAGCACGCAGAACTCTTCACCACCAAAACGACAGGCCGCTTGCATTTCGCTGACTGACGTGGAGAGCAGTTGCCCGATTGCACGCAGAACTTCATCGCCCGTGCGGTGACCGTGATTGTCATTGATCTGCTTGAAGTGATCGATGTCGACCAGAATGCAGGACAACGGTCGATTATGCTTGTCCGCCAGCTTCCATTGCGCTTCGAATCTCTTAAAGAATGCACGCCGGTTCAGGCATCCGGTCAATGGGTCCGTTGTGGCAAGCCGTTCCAGTTGCTGATTCTGTTGCTGGATTTCATCGCGAGATTCACGAAGCTGCTCCAGCATGCCGACCAGTTCCGCCTTGTTGCGTTCCAGCTCTGTAACATCTTCGAAGCTGATCATCACACCGCGAGTTGTCCCGTGCTCATCCAGAATCGGCACAGCGCTGACGGAGAAAGTTCGATCTGCTGTTTCTGCACATCGCATCAGAACGCCGGTGACCGTCTCGCCGTTCATTAAGGCAAGATCCCACGGGACAATTGTGCCAGCTTTCAGGGTCCATGAGAACGTGTTGATCGGCTGCCCAATCAGCGCCGGCCCGGTTCGGCCGATTGCCGTTGTGAAGGCGGAGTTCGTGAGGACAATTCTTTGCTGCTCATCAAGAATCAACAACCCTTCGGCCAGAGCATCCAGTGCTTCATGAACTCGGCGAGGAACCGCCTGCGTCGGGTTGAGCTGCTTCAGAACTTTGCGAAGAAACTGATGAAACAACAGCGCGCAGACGACGCCAACGAAGACAATCGCCTGGGTTTTCCGGCTGGGACCATATCCTGCAAACCACGGAGTATTGATCGGGACAAATCGGGCTTCAATGGTTCCCCACAGTTGCGGTCCCGTGTAAAGCGGGAAGTGAATCTGAGTGTCCAATTTGTCTTCCGGAGCTCCCTCCACCCAGTGCCCCGCATGTTCTCCGGCTTCGACGAGATACTTTCCGTCCGGCTGTCGAATACCGATCGACTGCAGATCCGAATTACGAGTAATCAAGTCGGCCAGAACTTGTCCCGTCGTATTGGCGTCGACTTTTCCGGATGTGGCGGAGAAATGGACTGCAATGCTTTCCGTCAGTCGCATGCGAGCCATCAACGTTTCACTGCGATGGTCCGGGATAATTCCAATCACCATGGCACTGAACAACGCGGACATTGTCAGCGAAGAGAGCCCGATGGCGATTCGAGTTGTCGAGGTGTTCAGAGTCATCGTAGCCCGATCGAAGTTCCATCCTTCCGCGCGCAACGGCAGCGTGGATGTTTTAAGGATCGAGCGGTCAGGCCGAGCAAAGCAGTGAAAGACAGGATCCCGCACGGGATCGTCCGAGGTGTCGGCAGATCATGCGGATTCTGGCGAAAGGGCGGCGCAATCACGGAGTTTCTGTCTCTGTGTGCCGCCATGGAAGCCAAACTATCCAAGCCGAATGCCAGCCCCTGATTCCTCTGCGCCGCTGTCTATGACCTGCTGCAAGCGTTTATGTGGGTGGCACCCATTTTCTGCCAGCAAACAAGGCCCTGTTCATCTGTGTAAATCTGTGTCATCTGTGGTCAAACCTCTTCTCCGCAGAATCCGACGCTTGAGTCTGCAGATTAAACTCACAGATCCCTTCAATCGCGACCTGCTGCTATCGATGTCCGTATTTCAGCTTCCGTTCTTGACCACAGATTTCACAGATGGACACAGATAAAACCGCAGCAAAATGAGGTCTCGGTCAGATCAGCTCTGCAATTGGACGGCCACTGCCAACTATGCTGACTGGTCGGCCACTCGCGTCTTCGAAATGAGTTTCCAGCGGGATTCCGAGCGTGTGATAAATCGTCGCGAGCAAATCCAGTGGCGACACGGGGCGCTCCTGAACAGTCCCGCCCCACTTCTCGCTGGCTCCGACAACTTGCCCGCCTCGCAGACCGCCGCCGGCCAGGAGCACACTGAAGCAGTCCGCCCAGTGATCTCGCCCCGCATGCCCGTTCATTCGCGGAGTGCGTCCGAATTCTCCCACACAATAGATGATGACATCATCCAGCATGCCCCGAGTCGTCAGGTCGTCGACCAGCGCCGCAATCGCTTTGTCCAACGGCGGCAGATGCTCTTCAAGTCCCTTTGCGATGTCGTTGTGATGGTCCCAGTTTCCTGTGTTGATGTTGACGCACCGAGCTCCCGCTTCGACCAGTCGTCGGGCGAGCAAGGCACTTTGACCATAACGATGTCGCCCGTACTTGTCGCGCAGAGCGGAATCTTCGGCACTGAGATCAAAGGCGGCTCGCACTTCATCACCCACCACCATTTCCAGCGCCTGACTTTTGAACGTATCAAGTCCTTCCATCACACCGCTGTCGTCGATATCACGTCGAAGCGTGTCGAATGTCTTCAGCAGCGAACGACGCGAATCCAGTTTCTGCGACGTCAGCCCGGCAGGCATCGTCAGGTTGGGCAGCTTGAAATCCTTCGCGTTCGGGTCAGCTCCGACTTCAAACGGATTGAACGCCTTCCCCAGATACACCGCACCCTGATAACCAAAGGCTTCTGACTTCGGAATTGTGACATAACCCGGGATCGGTGGTTTCCGTGATCCGATGGAACGTGAGATCACCGACCCAAACGATGGCTTCTGCGCCGCGTTGCGGGCCAGTGTGGGGCCAAAGTATCCAGTCTGCATCCAGTGTGATGACGGCGCGTGAATTCCGTTCTCGTGATGAACCGAACGAACGATCGACAGTCGATCCATCACTCCGGCCTGAAACGGAATCTTCTCGCTCAACTGAATGCCGGGAATTCGAGTGCCAATCGGCTGATACATTCCGCGATACTCGGACGGCGCTTCGGGTTTCATGTCCCATGTGTCCTGCTGACTGATTCCGCCATCAGTCCAGAACACAATCAGCGACTTGCCGCTCGCGGGAGAACTGGCCTCAGCCGCCTGCGATGCCAGTCGAAGCAAATCCGACAGCCCCAGCCCCAGAATGGGGGCTCCGATCTGCAGCAGACTCCGACGAGTCATCCCGGCACAATTGCGAAACGTCTGGTTTCCCGTGTTCAACATGGGGTGTTCTCCGAGATCAGACTTTAGTGATTAAACAGGAATTCGTTCGTCGCCAGCAACGACCACAACAGCGACCGACACGCTTCACCGCGATCAGACTGACTGGCCAGATACTCGGACGCAGCCTTCATTTCTTCCGGCCTCGCATTCCGCGCAAAGACTCGCACAAAGATTTCTTCGGCCACAGCATCATTGGGCAAATCACGCCCGGCCAACTGCTGTGCATAACCGGAGGCTTCCGTCAGCTTCCGCTGAATCTCAGCGGAGTTCACAAGTTCCAGAGCCTGCGTCAACGCGGGCGCGTCAACTCGCTCACACTCGCAGGCCGACATGCGAGCTGGTCGTCCAAACACGTCCAGAAAATGCGCGGCGACATTCTCATCCGGCAATTGGATGGCACGAGTTCCCGCCGGAACGCCGGGGAAAACCGTCGGCACTTCCAGCACCTGACTGATACCATCCAAAATCACTTCGGCCGGTAATCGTCGTGCGTAAAACCGAGCAAACGTCTGTGTGTCTCCAGCGTTGCCCGGCGCCGGAGCTGAATCCAGTCGATAAGCATAGCTGTTGGTGATCGTTCGAATCAGGTGCTTCACGTCATAGCCGCTGGCGACAAAATCTTCCGCCAGGGCATCGCGCAATTCGGGATTGCTCGGCGGATTCGTGCTGCGGGCATCATCGATCGGATGCACGATTCCGCGTCCCAGAAAATGAGCCCACAAACGGTTCACCATCGTCCGCGCGAAGAACGGGTTGTCGGCATGGGTCATCCACCGAGCCAGGCTTTCGCGAGGATCATCCTGCATGTCGATCGCGAACGGGACTCCGCCCAAAGGCTGTGGCTTAAGAACTTCACCGGTTCGCGGATGAACAACTTCTCCGGCCTCCTTGAGATAGATAATCTCATCGGTCGGCACTTCGGCATCTGCAAATCCGCCCTTGCGACCGACTCGAGCAAACACCGCAGCCAGACCATAGTAGTCTGACTGACTCCAGCGTTCTGTTGGATGATGATGACACTGTGCACATTGGACTCGAACGCCGAGAAACGCCTGAGCAACGGATTCGACATACTCGGGCGACTTCCGCACAGTGCGATACCAGATCGCCGGCGGATTCTCATTCTGGCTGCCGGTCGCCGTCAGGATTTCAGACACGAATTGATCGTAAGGCTTGTTCGATTCGACAGAGTCTCTGATCCATGAAGCAAACAATGTCGTCCCCGCACGCTGCTTGCTGGTCGCGTAACCGGCTCCTCGATTTTGCAGGATGTCGGCCCATTTGAGCGTAAAATAGCTGGCGTACTCGGGACGATTCAAAAGCCGATCAATCAGCCGCTCACGCTTGTCGGGGCTTGTGTCATTCAGATACTCAGTGACCTCGTCGCGAGTCGGCAACGTACCACAGATATCAACCGACGCACGGCGGAGAAATGTGGCGTCATCAGCCGGTGACGAAGGCACGATCCCCAGTTTTCGCCACTGAGCAAACAGATGACGATCGACGGGAGACGGCTTCGCGATGAGATTGCTGGTGTTGCTTGAGCGTCCGGGTTCGCTGTTTGTGAGGCGTGACTCGATCGCCCGCAGCTCGCCTTCGATCGTTTCCAACTGTTTTGGATCACTGACAAATGGCACGGCCGCGTGGAAAGTCGCAATCTGTTCGCCGAATCGAGCCATTACTGAGAACAGTCCGTGCTGTGCTGTTGTCTGGATGAGACCATCATCTGAGATCGTGGCGATGCTCGGTTCATTCGACTGATAAACGGCCTGACGAGTCACATCGCGCGAAACTCCATCGGAGAAGGTGGCTCTGACCTGCAATTGTTGAGAAGCATTGACGTTCAGAATCTGTTCCTGAGGAAAGATTTCGATTTTCACCAGATGAGGATCATCAGCTCGTGGAGGCGTTGCCCCCTGACCGATCCACTGACGGAGAATTCGATAATCATCGCTGCCGATGGCCAGTCGTTTACCGCCACCGTGCGGGACCTTGGAGGTTCCTTTGGTCAGCAGCAGACTGTTATCAGGAGCTGCCGGAGAGAGCCGCCGACCGCGAGACTCTTTCACAATGGCTTCGTAGTCGAATTCTGGTTCGAAGCCAAACAGCGACAAACGAAAGCCGTTTTGACCGGTCGCTTTCCCATGACAACCGCCGCCATTGCAGCCCAGCTTCGTCAGAATCGGGACCACATCCGTTCCAAAATAGACCGTGCGATCGTGGGGCTCCGAGGAAAGCGGCTCTGAGGCCTTTGTCGTGTTCGATAACAAGACAGCAGCCAGCATCATGATCGCCGCGGCCTGAGTGCTCGCCCTTAACAAGCTGCCCCAAAACAAGCTGGCGGCTGCGGTCGGCAGGGAGGTGATCATTCCACGATCTCCAGCGAAAGAAAATGACTGCCGAAATACATAGGCTCATCCTCAACGACGCCGACCGTAAAGAGTCGCAGAAATCGCTGCGGTCCCAGTGGAGCATCCTTGTTCACAACGATCTGTAACGATCCCGTTTCTGTTTGCCCGGTGAAAGTTTCACCACGCCCAAGTAATCCGGGAACATCGGTCACCACGCCCGGGGCCGCGATCTCGGTGTGCATTTTGCCGATGAAACCGTTGCGACGTCGCGACGAATAGGAGATCTGAATTGTGTCGCCTCGGCGAGCTCTCGTGACAGCGAACGGATCAACATCCACATCAAACGCAGCCGGTTGCACATCAATCACGACAGGCGAACTATGAACCACGACATTCTGTGTTTTGCCGTCCGCTGTCGGAACTGTCGTCTCCGCGCGGATCACGAAAGAGTAGTGTCCGGTTGGTAACGTCAGAGGCAGCTCGAACGTGACATAACCTTTTGTTTGCCTGGCCGGAATGATCGCGATCTGATTCTTGATTTGATCCGGCAGACCTTCAGCCGAAATTCTCACATCAGCCTGATGGGACGCATCCGGTCGTTCTATCTGAACTGCGACATCGACTCCACTGCCCTGAAAGTGGTTTGCAGTAAGAGTTCCATAAAGCTGATGTTCAAGCGGTTCATGAGCATCCGCAGAAATCCTTAACGGCGCAGAGCCTGCCACTGCGAAAGGGAGCACCGAGACTAATCGACCCCAGCCATTCGGAGTTCCCGCGCGAACGATGGTGCCGAACAGAACATCGTGCCGGAGCGTACTGTGTTGGAGTATACCGTTATGGAGCGTGTCAGGCTCCGCATCGCTGGTGGCTTCGAGATTCAGTTGGCCCGTGAGTTTCTCGCAAGCCGGGTCGGCGGAGATCACCATCGTTGCCTGATTCACTCCGGGGCCGAACCAAACATCCGGGCATTCGATTCCGCGCGGAAGATCTCTCGCGGAGACGCGAATCGCCCCGTTGTAAGCTCGTTGACGAACAGCAATCAGCTTTATGGTCTGCCGACCACCCTGCGGAATGTTGATTGCTCGAACACCGTCCGTCGCCGGGATGGCCACCACCTGGAAATCAGGTTCCTCACGACGAATACGAAGATGATAAATTCGACGAGCATCGAGCTTAGCGCTGCGGTTAAGATTTCGCACGACCACAAAATAACGTCCGTCACCGGGACAAACCCAACGACCGGCAGGATCAAGATGCGTCGTTGAGAACTCATCGCCAGGGTTCTCCGGCTGATCGCTGAATTGAGCCAACAAAGCCTGCTGTTCAGAATCGTGAATGCTGATCTGCAAATCCACCGGTGACGAAATGCGTTGCCCGAAAGCCTCCAGATGCAACACTTCGCCTCGTCGAGCATCAACGGCAAACCAATCCTGTTCACTGGCCTCAGCAAGTTGTCCGCTCAGTTCGCAAGGCACGGCAACAATCTGCGCTGCGTCCGACGAATGATTGTCACTCTGATCAAGACTGACAGGAATATCACTGAGTCCCATCATCACAGGAGCATGGCTGCCTGCGGGATAATATGCGAACGAATTCGCTGCCATTACAGCCTGCGATGGTTGCAGACGAATCGGCAACTGAGGCGATGCTTGTGCCAGCGAAGCAGGGATCTCCACTTCAAGCGTCTCGAATTCAAGTGTTTCGAAATCTCCCGCCCTGCGTTGGAAATCGAGGTTACCGGGCAACTCCGGCTGAGGTCCGGATTGCTCTTCGATCACCGCTGCTGCAACCTCGCTTGATAGGTTCGCAGCAGGCAGATTCCATCCGAACAAAGTAACCCGAGTTGCTTGCCCCCGTTGAATCACTGACGGTCTGGCAAACAGAATTCGCGGCTGAGTATCAAACTCCAGACGATAGTAAAACTCAGGACCGCCGGAGGAGATCAGATCATGAACTCGCGCAATATAGAATCCATCGGCCGGCGCGACGAAATCAATCAACGGATCAATCCCGAAGTATCCGCGATTGACCGCGAGACGTCGTCCGTGGTCATCGAAGACCTCCAGAACTGCACGCAGTCGAGAATCGATTCGCTCGGCCGAACATTCAATCATGACTCGCTGGCCCTTTGTGGCCTGAAAGCGAAACCGATCAACATCCGCTGGCTTATCGAGCTGTCCATTGACCACCGTATTCAGCGGCACGGTATTCAGCGGCATTGGCATCGCTGCAGATTCGGCATCGTTCGGCTCAACCTCCGGTAGCTCTGGATGACGGCCCACAGAAAACGTCCGAGAACTGCTCAGGCCATTCTCACCTGCGGCCCACAAGTCGTACTGTCCGGGCAGAGCCGTCGCAGGAATGGTCACGCGAAATCGATTCGGGGCCAGCAATTCACATTCGAAGCCGACGAGATTGCTGGCAAGCTTCCAGACTGATTCGAGATGACTTCCGGTCACACTGACTTCGAATGCCGATCCGGTCTGTCCGCCGCATGGAAAGACAGTATTCAGTGCCGGAGCCATCTGCGCGGACGCAGGAAGAATGGTCAGCAGTCCCAGCAACGCTGACAATGAGACAATGCGACTGCAGCGGACAAAGTCCGTCAACAGAGCATCCATCGACATCGCATCGCGGTCGTCTGGTCTCATGGCACAGGCTTGAAATTAAAGGCAGGGTCTAACGGCAGGGAGGCGAGTGAAGTCTGGGGAGGGGTGTGGGACTTTTCGACTTCTCGTTCGATCGTTCTGTGAGATCGGGTGTAATTACAAGGCAATCCGCAGCCAGTTGCAAGAGAGGTCTGGACTGCGGAGACTCCAAATGTGAAAACTCAGGGAACCAGCATTCAGGCTTCGACGGTGGAAAATTCACACGCCGCCAGGAGTCGCGGAATGGAGCTGCGGATTCGCTGTGAATGCGATTCCGTAACAGCCATTAACGGAGGAGCCACGGTCCCATTGCACAGCCCGCATTCTTCCATCGCCAGTTTCAGGCCCGGAATAAGTTTCATACGCTGATCTTCGTCGCGGTAGACGGAAGCAAACATGTCGGCAATCGTCTGCTTCCAATGAGCGATCTCCACGGCATCTTTGCGCACGGCCGCCAGATACAGTCGACTGTACACTTGTGGGAGCAGATTGGCTCCACCACAGACGCCGCCATTTGCGCCGGCCGCCACGGCTTCCGCCAACAGTTCTTCGGGCCCCATGAAGATCACAAAGTCTTCACGGCTGTGATGCTTGTCGCAGAGTGCCTGAAAGTAGGTCCAGTCTCCACCGCTGTCCTTTATACCAGCGACGTTCGGATGATTAGAGAGGGCATCGACAATCGCCAAATCAAGCGTAACGCCCACGCAGGAAGGCATGTTATACAGCATCACTGGCAGAGGAGACCGGTCCGCAAGTTCACGAAACCACGCCTCCAAAGCCGCCTGCGACACATCGAAATAGAAGGGGGCTGCTGCCACGATCGCCGCTGCGCCACATGAAGCCGCATGTTCCGCCAACGCAATGGACTCCGCGAGACTTGTGTCGGTAACACCGACAAGAACCGGAACGCGGCCCTTTACCGTCTCGCAGGTTCGCTCCACCATTTCGTATCGCATCTGATACGTCAGCGAGGGACCCTCACCAGTAGTGCCGAGAACGAACAAGCCGGAGACGCCGCCCTGAATCAGATGCTCCACAACACGATCAACGGCGTCGACATCAAGTTGGTCGGCCGACTTCATCGGAGAGACCACTGGAGGAATGACGCCCGAGAACTTGTGCATGAGGAGAGTCCAAAAAGAAGGAATCGGCCACTTCGTGCCCTGCCTGACGTTGGTCTGATCAAAAGCAGTGCGAGTCAAGTATGCCCGGAGGAATCGTCGGGCACACACAATTTCCAGTCGAGGGAACAACGATTCGAGATTTCAGGGCCGCCGAGAACGCGGCATAGCGTCAGGGAAAGGGCTGAGAGACGTTCGGGAAATGAGGGTTGTCAGGATTCGCTCTGTAAGCACCGAATTCGCCTGTTGGGAAATCTCGTGTTTGGCACGCGCGACGTGCGAATCCGGAATTCTCTGAAGTCATCGGCGGGCCTGTCCGAAAAGCATGAAGCCGACGAACCGGCAGAAGTTGCCGCACGACAGTTGTTGCAGAATGTCGCAGCTGGCTGCTTTGGAACGACGCAAGTCGTGTATGTAAATGAAGATGTGTCTATTCGCATGGTTGGTCTTGGGCACGAACTCTGCGTTAGACTTGCCGGGAAGACGCTTTGGAGAGTTGAAGTTTTTACGAAAAAGTGAATATTGGGGACTCTTAGTGGTCTGGGAAACTCTGTCATCTCCTGGTGGAGTTTCGCCTCGTCAGTGAACATAAGTGCCGATTTTTCTTTGTTTATTTTGCTTTTGTGGTTCAATGTGTGTCTGCTTCCTACGCGTTCTCGGACGCGATGCAGTTCACTTCGATAACCTTGCCAGGGAACACGATGTATACGCTTTTGACCGGTGCCACAGGTTTGGTGGGACGATACCTGGTTCGCGACTTGCTTCTGAATGGCCATGAGTTGGCGGTCGTTGTCCGGCCTTCTCGAAAGCAATCGCCACGCGACAGAATGGAAGAGATCCTTCAGCATTGGGAGCGGGAACTTGGACGGGCGTTACCGCGACCAGTTGTACTTTCCGGGGACATCGCAGAGCCCGGCTTTGGGCTAAGCCCCGAGGAGACCGAGTGGGTTTCCGAGAACTGCAGCAGCATCATTCACAGTGCCGCAATTCTTGAGTTCTACGGGAAGGACCGAGCGGGTGAACCGTGGCGGACCAACCTGAATGGCACGCAGAATATGATTGATCTTTGCCGAGAGACAGGGATTAAAGACATTCATTACGTGTCGACGGCTTATGTGGCCGGCCTGCAGACCGAACGTGTCATGGAATCCAGTCTGAATGCCGGGCAATCGTTTCGTAACGACTACGAAGAAAGCAAGTTCTGCGCCGAGACGCTTGTTCAGCAGATCGACTTTGCGGACCACGTGACCGTTTATCGTCCGGCGGTGATTTCGGGCGACTCACGCACCGGCTACACGAACACTTATCACGGGTTGTACCTCTATCTTCGCCTGATGTCGGTCATGATTCCGCCGGTGCCGGCTGATGAAAACGGCTATCGACATACTCCGATTCGTCTGCGGATGACGGGTGACGAACGTCGCAACATCATTCCGGTCGAATGGGTTTCGGCTGTGATGTGCCGCCTGTTCGAAACTCCGGAAACTCGGGGTCTGACCTTCCACATTGCTCCGGATAAGCCGATCTCGTCTCGTGAGATGATCGAATACTGCGGCGAGTACTTTAAGTCGACAGGTGTTGAATTCCACGGTCACGGCGAACTGCCTCCTCTGGCGAATCGTGCCGAGAACGAAGACCAGTGGATGTTCGAACGCATGGTGATGGAAAATGCGGAAACGTATGCTCCTTACGAGCAGACTGATAACGTTTTCGACATGACCAATACGAAGAAGTTTGCCGGCGACATTCCGTGCCCGGAGATTGATAAGACGGTTATCTTCCGGTACATCGAATACGGCAATGAAGATCGCTGGGGGAAGCGCAAGCCGGAGGTCGAGCAAGTAAAAAACTGGACCGAAGACGCTCTGCAGAATCAGGTGAACACCGATGGGTCCAATGGACGCCGGCAGATGGTGGGACTGGATATTCATGGTCCCGGTGGCTGTCAGGTGACTTTGGAGCTTTCTCCTTCCGGACTGCATAGTGTTCATCGTGGTCTTCCGGATCAGGATCTGCCTGTGCTTCGCGTTTCAACTGCAGATCTCGAAGCGGCAATCCGCAATCAGGCGAACGCCGGTGTGGTCCGCCAGGCATGGGAAGGTGCAGACACGGCACTGGCTGCTTCTTTGACCATGATGCTGCTGAGTGCACTGGAGCCGCAGACCATCGCCGTGCAAGGTTAGTGCTCCGTAACGACACGGAATTCGGGTTGAAGAAGTAGTGTGCCTGCAACTTTTGCAGTGCTATTGGCCTTCGGTCCACGTCATTGCAAGCAGAGCAGACGGCCGGAGTAAGAGTTGGCACCTCCGGCCGGGCGGTCAACAAAAGCCCTCAGGATGCGACAAGAATAAGCGTCTGGTGACGCCAGGTGCATCCGAGTTGGCAGCCGACAATGTCTCAGCCTGCCACCGTCTGCTGCGCGTATCGAGCAACGGTTTCCTGAAAGCGACGCTTGCCGTCTTCGACGACATGCCGGATTTCCTTCGCGTTCGCTTCGCTCTCTTTTCGCAATTCGGCGATCATCGTCAGAGACTCCACCTGGAAGTTGCTGATGGCATCGACCAGCTTTTGCACGCTCTCGGCTTTGACCGTTGAGCCATAGCCGGCCTTCATGGCAGCTCGCTCTAACTCCCGGCCCAGATCCGCCACATCTTCAAGCCCTTTATTCAGGCCTTCCTTCATGGCTTCGGTCGCAGCCGTGACCTCATGCAACCCCTGCTGACTGGTGTAAACTGTCCCGAGGATTGTGAAGACATGTTCGTTGGTCGTGAAGAACGTTACCGCACGGCGATAGACGCTGTCTTTCACATCGTGAGTCTGCTTCAGCTTTGTAACCAGCGTGTCGCCAACGTCGTAGCCAATGGCGAGATTCTCTGAAATGTCCTTCAGCAACTGGTAAGTTCTGTCCTCACGCGAGAAGGCTTCGCGGGCTTCATCACGAGCCAGCTCCAGACGGCCTCGCTGAGCAGAATCTTCTCCCGAAAACTGATCAATCGCCGTCTGCGCTGCGGCCAGTGCCTGCCTGGCTTTCTCGAGAGCTGGCTTTTGCTTTTCGTAAAGTTCGCAGCCAATCACTTCCGCTTCCTTCAGTGCGAAGCGGAAATCGATATAAGCATCCATAATTGCGTCTTCGCGATCAAGTTGATCCTTGGTGTCCCTGGAAACGCTGCGATACGTCTCGGCGATCGTTTCGAAACGGTCACTTGGCGTGCCGCGTCGAATCTTCATCCACCAGTTCTGGAACTTCTCCGAGCGGCTGATTTTTCCATCCGACAACTGAGCGATCAGCATTTTGGAATCTTCACGGACGGAATCGAACATCTGAGTAATCTCAAGGTAGCGATTGCCGATCTTGATGTTCTCAACGTTCTCGCGAACCAGCCGATTGAAGGTGCTCATGTGCTTGATCACATCCGCGATTGCAAGCGTGCGAGCTTCGTCCACGTGTTTGACGTCCTCCAGCAAACGAATCAGCTCTTCTCCTGTATCGCCGGTCGTTGAAAGACCAAATTTCTTCAGCACAGAAATCGCTCGGTCCAGATAATGTCGCATCGTTGTGACTGGCAGAGAAGAGGACGTCTTCGCCACCGGAGTTTCCACCGGAATCATTTCACCAGAAGTGCTGGAGGTTGGTTGGTTCATGAAAATGACCCTTTTTGAGCGACAATGATGCAGAAACGTGGCCCGACGAGTACTCTCACGGACGTAATTCGTATTGGAGTCAACTTACGGTATCAAACTCCTGCATTGTCGCAATGAAGTGCCGGTTGAATTATCCAGCACGACTGATCTACGGCAGCGGCTGGCAGATAACCTGCCAATCAGGCGAGCGGCTGGTGTAAACCGGCCGGTATTACCAATCAGGCGAGCGGCTGGTGTAAACCGGCCGGTGTTACCAATCAGGCGAGGTACTTTCGACTCAAGTTTAGGTCAAAATCTCTGGTATTTCTTTTCGCCGCTCCTGCCTGAGACACTCCACAATCGCTCCGAGAGAGAAAATGAATCCAGGTTCGAAGATTTTACGTTACGATGCTCATCATGCCTGACAACTCTTCAACATCACTCCGTGTTCCCGCCAGCACGTTGGCCAGGGACCTGACGCTCGTGGAAACCCTGCGCGTGCTGGAGGTCGCTCGAGGACTGCGGCAGGAACGCGAAGTGGCCGAAGTCGCTCTGGTGCGAGATGAAGTTCGGACGCTGATGCGAAAACGGCTGATGGATGCCGCAGTGATCACCGGTGATAAGATTACAGAGTCGGATGTGGATGCGGCCATCGAACAATACTTCGCGACTCAGCATACTTATCAGGATCCGCCGATGTCGTTCAGCGTCGTGCTGGCTCATCTTTGGATTCGGCGGTTTTCCATCATTCCAATCCTCGGGCTGATTCTTCTCGCATGGCTCGTTTTTTCATGAAGCCTCATTTGTCACACCCTACGGGAAAATGTTGCAATATGTAGGGTTTTACAAGTTCGCCCAGGCGAACGCAGGCACACCATTTGTGGGTATTATTTCGAACCAGTTCCTCAGTTGACTCTCATGCCAATTCCCGGAACCGAAATCCTTCGCCGAATCTCAGACTTCGCCGCTTCGATCAATGGCAGCGAACGAGAAGCCCGCGCTCGCGCGCTGGATGTGTCGAATGAGATCGAGAAGCTGCTGGCCGATCAGTCCGATGCCTTTCGAGAACTTGCGCAGCACTATCTGCCGCGACTGGACGACGAAGTCGAACGCGATGGCTGGACGGAAATGCGTGCCGTTCTCCGCGATGTGATGCTGCGACGCGATGATGCAAGACGGCAGTTGGAATTACGCCTGCAGGCCGCATTGACTCAGCAGGCGTCCTCAGAACTGCAATGGAAACAGCTTTCGGAGCAGTTATCCGCAGCGACTCAGAGGGCGGATGAACTCACCACGCAGCTCACCGAGAAACTGACAGCCGATCCCGATTTGCAGCGACTTTCTCGAGAAGCCGCAGAAGGGCAGGCACGGCTCGAACAGGCCACGGCGAATCTGAGCGATATTGAGGTCGAGGCGAAAACCAAGCTGCCTCCGTACGAACGAAGTCGGCTGTTTCAGTATCTCTGGGATTCGGAGTTCGACACCGATCGCTATCACCGTCGGGGGATATCGCGGCGAATCGATCGCTGGTTATCGCGACTGATCGATTATCCTGCCGTCGCCGCCAGCTATCGCTTTCTTTCATCCGCTCCCGGAATGATGCGGCAGGTCATCGCCGAACAGCAGAAGGCTGTGAAGGCTCGAGTTGCAGAAGTTGAAACCCGTCAATCAGCCGCAGCGGAGGCACTGGGGCTTCCGGCTGTGCAGGCCAGTCTTTCGCGTCTGAAGCCCGAAGTTGATCGCGCGTTTGCAGCGATGGATTCTGCGCAGAAGCTTGCCGTCAAATTGGGCCACGAACAGGCTCAGCTTGATTCCCCGGATTCCATATTTTATCGCGATGCCATAAAGGCTTTTCAGGCGTTGTTGCAGAAGACAGAACGCTGCATCGTCGCGGCACGAGCCGCCAACACGCCGGAGCTGCAGGACGATCAGGTCGTCGCGCGGCTGCGACATATTGATGAAGTTGTCAGTCAGAAAAAGTTGCAGCTCGATCAGCACTACGCTTCCGCGGAGGCGGCTGAGCAGCGAACCGCACGAGTGAATGATCTCTTGTCACGATGTCGTCGCGCACAGTTCGGCGATCCGAAGCGAATCTTTGAGGCCTCTTATGACCTCAATACCCGACTGCAGGATCTCGCGAATGGCCTGGTGTCCGGTGAAGCGATGTATCAGGAGATGTATCGCATCCAGAGAATTGATTCGCCGATCGCGGATCAGGCGTCCGCGGCGATCAACGGGCCGATGGGGCAAATCCTCGTCAACACCATGGCCCAGGCCGCTGGCGTAGCGTTGGGAGCCTACGCCGCCCGAGCCGGTCAACAGCACCGTCTCCCTCGAAACCCGCAGCAGTAAGCCAATGGCACATCAAGCAACAGCTGGCAATGACAAAAGCGGCTGAAGGGAATCGAACCCTCATCCTAAGCTTGGGAAGCTGATGTGTTACCACTACACCACAGCCGCATGGAACTACTTCGCTTCGAAAGTGTATTGAGCAAATTTCGGCATTGCAACTGATTCGCGTTTTCCGGCAGAGCATGGGGCAGTCGGCGATTTCTGTAGGTCCTGATTGCCGAGGAGGAACATCGCCGCAAGGCGAACCTTACAAGATGCTGTCTCACCAAACCCGGCGCCGACTTTGTGAAACCGCGTGCACCCAAGGTCGCTTCCAGGAGCGAAGTCCGTTCCGGCAGAAAGGACCAACTGGACTGAACCTCCTGTCGGGGATACCACAAGATCCGGAATGACCGATCACTTCTACGGTAAACATTAACTGCGTTGGAAAGAATGGGAAACCCTGCAATTTCAGAGTCGCCTTGCAATTCTCCA
>JBIIIF010000020.1:0-46130 GCA_044235005.1 Planctomycetaceae bacterium
CACATCATCCTTTCTGAGACCGGCAGCATCCGCGGGGCCCTTCGGGACAACTCGTTCGATCCGGATTCGGGAAGAGAAGACTCCGGCGGCTGCGAGTTTTACTCCCAGTTTCCCCGCCTTCAGATCGCGGCCTGATCGCAGCCGTTCGGCACTTCGGAGGGCGGCTTCCATCGGAATGGCGAACCCGATTCCTGAGTCGTACCATTCCACTCCTGATGATGAACTGCCCTGCCCTCGCGGAGAGAGCGGGACAAGAATTCCCATGACCTGTCCCTGGAGATTAATCAGCGGACCGCCATAGTTCACTGGTGAGATTTTTGCATCGGACTGAATCGCCAGCCCATGAATGCGATGAAGAGCGCTGACGATCCCGACAGAAACATTCGATGATTCTGCTGCGTAAAATCGCCCCATTGCAACTGACCACTGGCCGATTTTTATCGACTCACCCGTGGCTGATTTCGCGGTTGCCCATTTTCCTTCTTTTGCTTTCAGAAGTACGAGCCGCCTCAAGTGATCGGTTGCCACGATCTCGACATTCGTGCGATGCCCGGCATTGTCTTCTGCCAGAATCGCCTCCGGCTTTCCCTGCAGAGCAAACTCACTAGTCAGAATTTCTCCAGCGTCTGAAATAACAACGCCGGTTGTTACCAGTGAAGAAACTTTATCCCCGTCAACGGATTGCTCTCCTCCGATGACTCGCAGTCTGACGACTGAAGGGTCCACTTCACGGACGGCTGTTCTTACGGCTTGTCCCAGTTCGTCGGAATAAACAGGTGACGACGCAGAGGCGACAGCAAGCAGGCTGAAGACAGCAAAAACAGAACGCTGAGTGAGACTAAGTGTCATGGAGTTTCCAAATCATCTTCGAATAATCGAGAGCTGCAGATCGTCAATATCCAGTTGCCCGGTGGCGCCGTTAAGACCAATCCGGATGATCATTTCTTTTGCCCC
Organism: Planctomycetaceae bacterium; assembly: GCA_044235005.1. Taxonomy (GTDB): domain Bacteria; phylum Planctomycetota; class Planctomycetia; order Planctomycetales; family Planctomycetaceae; genus SXXK01. The sequence continues at coordinate 955 of JBIIIF010000020.1, forward strand.
GGGGGGAACGGGGACTGTTGATCGAGCATTTTGCCAGTCGAGACTTCCTCGCCATTTCCCCATCACTTTTTGTCCGATTTCGCGGCGGACATGGTCATAGAAGTGAACAACAACGGCCGCCTGCTCCGTAATATCCTGTCCGGGCACAATACCTTCGCAACGGATCCAATAGTTCAGGTTCAGCACCGCGATCGTGCGACCGTCAATCGCTGATCCCTGCAGGCAGTGGGACAGCGAACCAAAATCTTTGTTCTGGAATCGAATACAGTAAGTCCCCGTAACGGGAGACTCGGTACACATGGTTGTCTGACGTTGATAATGCCAGCCGTCGACCTTTTCGTCGCCGTTCTCATCTTCTTCGAACGACCCATTCAAGATTTCAGGTCGAGTCGGGTCGGGCTGGATTCGCCTTTGCTCTTCTGACGCTCCGGTCATAGGGACGAATAAGGTGGAGATAAGCTTTTCATCGGTGAGCTTGCCATCCGTTTTCGTAAACAGATGAAAAGACTGCTGATAACGCTGCCCAACAGGGACGATCATCTTCCCGCCTTCCTTGAGTTGTTCGACCAATGGAACGGGAACATTCTCCGGTGAGCAGGTCACAATGATTTTGTCGAACGGTGCGTGCTCGGGCCAGCCTTTGTATCCGTCGCCGTCGAGCGTGAAGACATTGTCGTATTTGAGTTCCTTTAGTCGCTTTGTCGCCTGCTTGGATAAAGGACTAACGATTTCGATTGTGTAAACTTCTTTAACGATTTCTGCCAGCACCGCTGCCTGATACCCGCTTCCGGTTCCAATCTCCAGAACTCGATCTTCCGGCTGAGGATCCAAAGCTTCTGTCATGTACGCGACGACATACGGAGGCGAGATTGTCTGCTGGTGCCCAATCGGCAATGCCACGTCTTCATAGGCGGCGGCTTTCTGAGCTCCAGGGACAAATTCATGACGAGGCACACGTCTTAATGCGGACAAAACGGCTTTGTTCGTAATTCCCTCAGCTTCAACTCGAGTCGTCACCATGTGTTCTCGCTGCTCTTCGTAGCGATGCTGTCCGACGGCGGTCGTTACGTTGAACAGAACGAAAGAAAGAACCACCACACAACTCAATGTGTTGCGCAATCTGGCTGCGGACGAACGAGTTGTCTGGTCTTGCATGTCATGGGCGTTGTTTAGCACAGGCGATCCTCGCTGTTTGAAGCGGTCAGGCGAGACCGAATTCCGTTCAAGGTCCCGGCGTAAGTGTAATAACCGAGCGGTTTAGAGAGAACTGGATTCTCTGTTGTGAGTTCGATCTGTGCGATTGGCATAACGGCCGCCTTTCCGAACCCGATTTTGACGCGTAAACATCCTGATTATTCCGACAGAACATGCTCTTTTTCCATGAACCGGCAGATTGAGGTTGCCAGCTCAGGGCTTCGCTTGAGTACCCTGTCGCATGTGGATTTCTGCCTTTGAGCCATTTGGCGAATCGGATTTATGTCGCTGCAAATTTCTGCAAATTCATTTCAGCAAATGCTGTCCCACAGCGGGCTGCTGTCAGAAACTCAGCTGCTGCAGGTTGAACAGAGATTCCCTGCTTCGGCACGCACTTCGACTCCGAGAGCTGTTTGTGATTGGCTGCTTCAGGAGGGAGCAATTACGGAGTGGCATGCTGAGAAACTGCTGCAGTCGAAGTTTCGAGGCTTTTTTCTGGGGCCGTACAAGCTGCTGAATCGTGTCGCTCGCGGTGGGATGAGCACGATCTACTCGGCGATGCACAAAGAGTCCGGCGAAGTTCATGCTCTTAAAGTTCTGCCCCCGGCGCGGACGAATACGGCTTCCTATCTGCCGCGACTGCAACGTGAAGCGGCAATGACTCAGCGACTTCAGCACCCAAACATTGTGCGGGTGTTTGGATTCTATTCCGAATCAGATGGCCAGGATTCAGTGCATTTTATCGCCATGGAGTTCATGCAGGGGCGTGATCTTTTTGAGACGGTCAATATCGACGGTCCGCTGAGTTGTCGTCAGGCGGCAGACTATATCCGTCAGGCGGCCAACGGGCTTGCGTATGCTCATCAGGCTGGCCTCGTTCATCGAGATATCAAACCAGGCAATCTGTTTGTTCCTGAAGATGGCATCCTGCGAATACTCGACCTGGGACTCGCTCAGGATTTTGACAGTGAAGAGAACCTGACTCGCGAATTCAATGAACGGGTTCTGGGAACCGCCGACTATCTGGCTCCTGAGCAAGCGGCCGACAGTCACACGGTGGACCGAAGAGCCGATCTCTACAGTCTCGGTTGTTCGCTCTACTTTTTGCTGACGGGGCAGCCCCCCTTCACCGAAGGAACGCTTGTGCAGCGTCTTGTGGCGCACCAAACAAAGTCGCCTGTGCCCGTGACTCAGTTCCGTCCCGATGTTCCACCAGAACTGGTTTCGATTCTGAATGCGATGATGGAAAAGAATCGGAATCAAAGGATTTCATCCGCCAGCGAAGTCGCGGAAAGAATCAGCCAGTTCCTCGAAGCCATTGCGGACAAGCCCGAGTTTGATCTGCGTCCCCCAAAGAAGGTCGATCAGAGTCGTTCCCCGGAACACCGCGTCGGGTCTTTGTCGGCGTCTGCTGTTCAGACCGCAGACAACTTCAGAATGGAAACTGCAGAGACGAAGACGACCAATAATGCTGATTCGTGGCCCAATGTCGTGCAGTCGTCTCAGGAAACTTCAGACCCAGGCGCTGTGGATCGAAACGAGGACGGCAAATCTCCTCATGCCGAAGATCCAGTCGGCTTTGCAAAGCTGCTGGCAACCATCGAAACACAATGCGGAATCGGCGGAGCGTTTGAAGCAGATCCTCGCAGCACAGAGCTTCTGGAGGTTGTTCGCCGATTGCAGCAAGAGGAACCGGAAAAGGCATCCTCGGAACAATCGGCAGAGACCTTTTCAGAGTTTTTTATCCCCGAATTTGATGAGAAATTCCGGAGGGATCCCGAACCGCTCGGACCTTTCGGGCGTCTGCTCATCGTCGTCTGTCTGCTTGGGACGGCGATAGGACTATTCGCGATTTTATCGGCATGGATGAGTTCAGAATGAATTCATCAGGCAAGCCGCAAAACCTGCATTCATCTGAGGTCTGCACGAAATAGCATGCTCGCGCAACCCGTGAAAGGTAGAGCGGCAAATCGTTCTCTGCTGGTCGCTTGATTGAGGGGCCGATCTTTGAGAAGAAAAAGGTCCCCGGATGATTTCCGGGGACTCCGGGGAAAACGATTGCTATGAGACTATTCGATCGTCCAATAGTCGAACACAAATGGCTCTTCCAATTTGCCACCCAGCAGCTCAACAAACTTTTTGTGAGCCGGATGAGGCAAATACGCAGCTCGATCTTCCTCAGAGGAAAACGTGATCAGGTAGCCGTGAGTAAATCCCTTGTCGAGTCCTTCCGGGCTGTTGTTGATGCCACGTTCGAAATCTCTGACTTCCGGAATCTGCCGCTTTAAATCCTGGAACGCTCGATTGATTTCGTCTAACTGAGCAGGCGTCACTTCCGGTTTGTACTTGAACAGCACCACATGGCGAAGGACTCGTGTCTTCGGTTTCAATTCTCCAACTGCTTCCAGCATTCGGACAGCGACAAATCGATTGCCGGTGTCATTCAGGTGAACTCCATCAGTGGTCAGAACGCCCTTTTCCTGCTGGGCAACATTGTACTCTTTCAGATAGCCCATGAACGCGGTATGCAGGTCGAGCAATGTTGTGTTGGTTTCGGTGGCTACCTTGCGGCTGATGTCTGCGTATTCAGCCAGCATTTTGTCGAGTTCATTTGAGCCGTCATGCTTTTCGCCAATGACGCTCGGAGTGGAAAGAATGACTCGTGCGCCGGCATCAGTGCATCGCTTGATGAGGCTTCGAAGTCCGGCATCGTATTTTTCGACCGGTGTTCCACGTCCATTCTTGGAGTGCCAGACATCGTTGATACCGATGTAGATCACAACCACGTTTGGCTTGTGTGACAAGACGTCTTTATCGAGGCGAGCTTCAAGGTCAGGAACTTTATGGCCTCCGATTCCAGCGCCGATGACTTTGATTCCGGAGTTCGGTCTGGCTTTTTCAATGGCCTCGCGAAATACGGTGACATATCCCGTTGGTCCAGCACCCTGCTGGGTAATTGAGTCACCCAGAAAGACAACTGTTTCGCCGTCTTTCAATTCTGCAGTCGCACTTGCTCCCATCGCCATCAATGTTGCCATCGTCATCAGTATCCTTGTTCCCGGCATTCGTGATTTCTCCTGTGAAGTTGGAAAGACAGCCCCTACTCACCATGTGCCGGAGGTTGGCAGAGCCGACAGGAATCGTCAACTCAAGGCATTGCACGGCGACGTTGCTTCCATCTTAAGCCAGTGTGCCGGAATGATCGGATCGTTTGTCGCCACGGAGCGTCTGCAATGCTTCGTCTCAACTTGTCGCGACGGCGACATTGAAATAAATCAACATCGGCAAGGTGCAACATTGGTTTCGGATTCGTTATTGTGTGGCAATGAATACTCCTCGGGATCGTTGTTTTCCGAGACCTTCCAGTTTGCTTCAATGTGTCCACCATTTTGAAATGTGAGAGAGCTTCATGAAGATCTGTCGAATCGAATTACCCGGCGGTGAGATCTGTTTCGCGTCGCAGAAAGCAGATGGAACATTTGATCGATTACAGGGTGATCTTTTCACGGGACTGCAACCCACAGGACAGACCGTTTCAGCGGCGAAGCTCCTCGCACCACTGGATGCGGCTGCAGTGCTTTGCATCGGATTGAATTACCGCAAACACGCTGAGGAAGGCAAGCAGGCAATTCCAGCGCACCCTGTTCTGTTCATGAAGATTCCAACGACCGTCACCAACCCCGGCGATCCGATCGTGCTGCCTCGCAAGTTGCGAAGTGACAAGGTCGACTACGAATGTGAGCTGGCTGTTGTGATCGGCAAGAGGTGCCACAATGTGTCAAAAGCCGACGCATTAAAGTATGTGCTGGGCTATACATGCGCTAACGATGTCAGTGCTCGCGATTGGCAAATGAACGGCGGTGGTGGTCAATGGTGTCGAGGAAAAACGTTTGCGACGTTCTGTCCGCTGGGACCTTGCCTCGTGACGGCTGATGAAATCCCGGATCCGAATTCGCTGAAGATCCGAACAGTGCTTAATGGCAATGTCATGCAGGACTGGAATACCAATGACATGATTTTCGACGTGCCAACGCTGATCGAATACCTGAGTGCCAGTACAGTGCTGGCTCCCGGGACAGTGATTCTGACAGGAACTCCTCACGGTGTCGGTTCGGCAAGAACTCCTCCCGTTTTCCTCCAGCCTGGCGATACTGTTACGATTGATATTGAAAAGATTGGGGAACTAACCAATCCTGTTGTCGAAGAAAAGATCTGAGGATAAAAGTCTACTGAGCTCGAGGCTCTGTAGGGCTGTTAATTGAGTCGTTTACCGCCCAGCCTGAGGCGCCGGCCGTTAATAAAGCCGGCGCCTCAGGCTGGGCGGTAAACAGAATCCTGCAGCATGCTGCTGGTTGTCGCCCGCCTGAAACGAAATTCTTTGTCACAGGACTTAGCCATGTTGCAGATTCGAAGTCCCAAAGTGCTCGGCCGACGTGCTGTCCTGCAGGCAGGTGTTCTCAGCATCGCCCGATTGAATCTTGCCACACAACAGCGGCTTCTTGCAGAAGGCACTGCAAAGAAGAACAACAAGAGCGTCATCCTGATTTGGCTTGATGGCGGTCCAAGCCAGTTAGAATCTTACGACCCGAAGCCTGAGGCTCCTGCTGAGTTTCGCGGCCCGTTTGGAACCATCCAGACAAGCCTTTCGGGTGTGCATTTTTCCGAGTTGATGTCTCAGCAGGCGAAGTTTGCGGACAAAATGTCGATCATTCGTTCCATGCGGCATGGGACCGGAGATCATTTCGCGGGTGCACACTGGATGCTGACCGGGCGGTTTGGGGCAACAACGGCTTCGAAGGGGATTCGATATCCTTCGCTTGGCTCGTGCGTTTCCAGGCTGAAAGGTGCTAACAAGCCTGGCCTGCCTGCGTATGTTGGTCTTCCGTCAGCAGAGAGTGTTTACCTCTATCCGGGCTATCAGGGCGCCGCCTACCTGGGCGGCGAGCACGATCCGTTCGCCGTCAACAACGATATTCGATATCTGCACCATACCTACAAGACAAAAGTTGAAGCCCCCACCTGCTTCAAATCGGCCACAGGTCTCGATCAATCCCGAGCGCAGGATCGAAGCCATCTGATGGCGTCGCTTGATCGTCTGCGACGCGATGTGGACAACACGGGCGTGATGGACGTCATGGATTCTCATCATCAGGCAGCTCTGTCGCTGGTCTTTGGCGGAGCCGCGATGGATGCGTTCGACATTTCCAAAGAGTCACCCGCCGTTGCTGAACGCTACGGCAGCACTCCGTGGGGACAATACACCTTGATGGCTCGCCGACTGGTGGAATCCGGCGTGTCTTTCGTCACGGTCGACATGCCTCACTGGGATCATCATTCGTCGCTGGTCGATGGACATGCTCCCAATATGCGAGTGATGGATCAGTGTGTGGGCGCCCTGATGACAGATCTGGTCGAGAGAAATTTACTGGATCAGGTTCTTGTGATCGTGATGGGCGAGTTCGGAAGAACTCCTCGCATCAACGAAGGACAACCGGGAATTCCAATCCCCGGCCGCGATCACTGGGGCGACGCATTTTCGGTTATGCTGGCTGGCGGCGGATTAAAGCAAGGTGTTGTCGTCGGCGCAACCAACTCCAAGGCTGAGTATCCTGTCGAACGAGAAGTCGCGCCTCATGATCTGCTGGCGACGGTTTATCGAGTGCTGAGTATCGATCCGACGACTCACTTTCTCGATTACTCCGGCCGCCCGGTTGCACTGGTCGATCGAGCTGAAGGCATCAGTGAGTTGCTATAAAATGAGTCCTCAAAAGACCATGGCGACTGCCTGCGTATCAAAGGCGAGTGATTAGAATGATCGGCCGTTCGAAATTCGTGTTGTCGTTCCGAAGCCCAACGTCGGAGCGCAACTCAAGAACCGCTCCGGCTTGCGTGGAGCCTCCGGGCCATGCGTTCCACGGTTGGAGCACGTGCACGAGTGTGTGGCTTCACCGGTGCTGCAGATACTCCTTCGCCAGTCGTTCGCCCAGCCAGAATGTGCCCGAAGCGTCGATCACCAGTTGTTCTCGTTGAGTCGGCAGGTCGAGCATTTTGATGTGAACATTGTTCGGATTACCGCTCGTAGCTTGGGCGATGTCTGACATCACATCCACGCGATTCACGCTTTCATCGTTGGTCGGTGGCTGCTGACTGACATACCACTTCAGGTTCGGCTGTCCGAGATCATGACGCAGAGCCGTGATGAGTGACATCACACGCTTCGCCGCTCCTTCTCGAAATGGTCCCCACGACATGTCGTTCTCACCAACGTGATAGAAGATGCCTGCAAGTTCCACGTCATGGCCTCGATCCTTCAGTTGCTGAACCGAATCCTTCACGAACTGCAGAAAGGCGGGGTAAAGATTTCGAGACTTGGCTTCGCTGCCTTCCGGAGTCCAGTCGATAATCTGCGAGCCGCTGTGAGTAAACTTGGTGATCGCGATGTTTTCGACACCAGCGGCTTTTAAAGTCGATCCGAAGCTGAGTTCAGGGCCAAAGGTGTCGTAGAAGCCAAACGGTCCAAGTGGTTCCCAGTCGACTGAAACCTTGTAGCCGCCACCCAAACTGTAGCGGCACGCGATGGCCGAATCGTACTGTAGCAGCTCTGCTCTTCCATCAAGCTTTGCCAGGTCCTGAACGAACGCTCGTTCGCCTTCCATGTTGCGGTGCCCTGCCAGCACAAACAGTTTTACTCGGGATCCGGCGGCATAAGGCCACGTCTTCAGGTCGCGAGTTTTCGGCTTCCACTGGCCAATAGACTTCAGATACGCCTCGGCATAGTTCACGCCATGTTCAAGCTGGCCGAGCGTTCCATAGTGATAATGCAGGCCAGTGCCGCCGCCGATCTCGACACCAACATGATTCGTCGGAACATAATCAGCCAGCGGATCTGCCTCGGTGACTTCCTTCTGGCCGAGGCTGATTGCATACATTCGAGGACGCAGGTCCATTCCCCAGATGGTCTTGGTGCACAATTCGCCGATGAAAAATCGCAGATCAGGAGTCTTCAGATCTCGCCGCCAGCACGCGATGAAATTCTTCAGGTTCTTTCCGTAGTTGGCCATGTAGTCGGCTTCGAACATGTCGTTCTCACCCTGATGCCACATGAAGCCCTCAATGCGATACTTGACACCCTGCTGTTCAAATAGGGCCAGTGACGACCGAATCTGCTCCAGTGCCAGCGGATAGAGTTTGAACCCGGATGGCTCGTCCGGATTCCAGTCGCCACCCAGGTGAGTTCCTCCGGCTGCAATCTTGATGATCGCAATTGGTGCTTTGATGTGCCGAGTCACCTCGCGAGCAAAACTCAGCTCCGGCCCGACAACGTCGTCAACAGGCCGCAGAGGTTCCCAGCCATCGGATACCAGTTTGTCTTCGCGTCCGAGGCAATAGGAAAACCGCACACTCGTCTGTGGCTTGTCCAAGCCTGCAAACGGAGGAAAGCGATCGATGTCTTCAATCTTCGAATCCGAGCCGACCATATTCGATTGCCCGGCAAAGATGAAGACTCTTGTTGTCGTGTCATCATCTCCACATGCAGTGCCCGGACTTGAGTGAAAACAAAGCAGGAACACGGCCACTAAGGACATCACAAATCGCAACATGAGACTATCCGCGGGGTCAAACATAGAAGTATTGAATTCGCCGGCATCATTTTGCATGAAATCTCATGCCATGACACTTCCCAGGCTGGCCACTTTAAGGGCTATTCAGTTCAAGCTCAGTGGCAAACATCAGTCCCATTGCGCCGCCGCGATCGTCTTTGCCGTTGATGGCGGGCCGGTCAAAATAATCCAGCAGAGTCTTTTGCTTGCCCGTGCCCGTGCAGACATTGACCAGATCACCGTTAGGGCTCGTGCGTGATTCGATCGCCTGCCATGCCCGATCAACATGCGGCTGATAGTCATCGCGAGACAGCCAGCCGAGGCGAATTCCGCGTGCCATCGCGAAGCCGATCATGCACGTGCAGGAATATTCATCGTAGCTTTCCGGATGATCAATCACCTGATGCCAGCAGTTTGTTTTGAGATCATGATGAGTCTTCAATGCGGCAATGTGCTTCTGGAATTCTTCCAGCAAAGGCTGAAACGCCGGATGATCTTCCGGCCAGTCACTCAGCGCCAGTGCAAGACCGAGTGCCGGGAATCCGTTTCCTCGTCCCCATGCGGCTTCACACAACGGAGAATGTCGATACAGCCCATCCTCGCGAAGGCAATATGATTGCATTGATGCAAAGTGAATGGCGGCTGCGTCAAAGTACTTCCGATCACCGGTCAGCTTTCCAGTCGCAGCCAGAATGGGACCGGCCATAAACACCGCATCGCTCATCTCATTATGGAATGGCATGACGGCAAGAGCCTCTCCGGAATCATCAAAAATCTGATCTGCTGCGGTGCGACACAGTGCGATCCATCGTTCGCGATCGGCTCCGGAAGATCGTTCCGCCAATGCCGCAAAGATGAGATGTCCGGCCTGCTCACTGCCGGACTTTGGCACGGGCGACTTTTCGCCTGTTCGAAACGGCTCCACAATCGTGCGAACTTCGGCCGCGTACTTTTCGTCTCCGGTGATCTCCGTCAACCTGAGCTTGGCCACCAGAGGAAGTGCTGGAATGTAGGCGACCTGATCCAGTTTGTGACCATAGACGTTCGCCAGTTGTTCCGCGACCTCTCGCGGAACACGAGCCTGAGCGAACGCCGAACTGGTCGAAATCACAACTGCGATCAGCAAAAACAAGGTTGATTGCATGGGAAGCCCGTTTTGATATTCGAGTTAATAGAAGGAAAAGAGACCTGAACGATAGCGAGATGGTTGTCCACTTGCCCCCATCAGGCGAGTGTCGTGTGTGGCAAAGACGGCATTATGCCCGATTGACCCGGAAAAGCGGGATTTTGCGAGATTCCACAAGTTGCAACAACGGTGACCGGTCGTTGCGAAGGTTAACGCGGAGCGTTACTCTATGGCGCTCGTTTTCACGTCCCGGAATGAAGATTCGGCAGACAGGTTCCTGTCCGCCTTCGTTCGCCCTTGTTCGCGCGGTCAGTGTTGCTCGCGCTCGGAGTACTCAAATGCCTCTGGTTCCTCTTCGCGTTGTCCTGGATCATGCTGCAGAAAACAACTACGGTGTTGCTGCGTTCAATGTTAACAATATGGAGCAGATTCAGTCGATCATGGAGGCTGCTCGCGAAACCGATTCACCGGTGATCGTTCAGGCTTCCCGTGGTGCGCGCTCTTATTCACAGGACAATTACCTCCGTCACCTGATGCTCGCTGCTTCTGAGCTGTATCCGGACCTCCCGATCGTGATGCACCAGGACCACGGCAACAGCCCGGCCACCTGCTATAGCGCGATCAAGTATGGTTTCACTTCCGTGATGATGGACGGCTCGCTGAAGGAAGACGCAGCGACTCCGGCATCCTATGAATACAACGTGAAGGTGACTCGCGAAGTCGTGCTCGTGGCTCACTCCATGGGAGTTTCGGTCGAAGGCGAAATCGGTTGCCTGGGACAGGTTGGACATGCTCCTGCCACACCGGCGGCCGGTGCTCATGCCCACGATAAGGACCTGGAAAAAGAACCTGGCGATCGCGACTCACACGCGACCGGTGGTGCTTCAGGTGGTATGGACTCATCGCATCTGACTGACCCTGAAGAAGCGGAACGTTTCGTCGCCGAGACCGGATGTGATGCGCTGGCGGTTGCGATCGGTACCAGCCACGGTGCTTACAAGTTCAAGCACAAGCCGACCGGCGAAGTGCTGAAGATGTCTCTGATCGAAGAGATTCATCGTCGCCTGCCGAATACTCACCTCGTCATGCACGGCAGCTCGTCTGTCCCACAGGAACTTCAGGATATCATTCGTCAGTTCGGTGGCCAGATGGAAGAAACCTACGGCGTGCCAGTTGAAGAGATTCAGCGAGGCATTAAGCATGGGGTGAGAAAGATCAACGTCGACACCGACTGCCGCATGGCCATCACCGGTGCGATTCGAAAGATCTTCGCTGAAAAGCCACGAGCTTTCGACCCACGCGAATACCTGAAGCCAGCTCGCGACGCGATGAAGCAGGTTTGTATCGCTCGCATGACCGCCTTCGGCCAGGCTGGCAATGCCGCTAAGCTGATGAAGGCCAAGAAGCTGTCATAGCCAATCATTGAAGTCTCTCGACTTCAATGCAAACGCAGCAAAACTGAACGCTCACGCCATTCGCATTGCGAAAGCCGTGAGCGTTTTTTGTTGCGCAGACGTTCGCGGTTTATTTGTTGTTGCAAGACATCCAGCCACGTATGTTCGGGGCCGAATCGCAGGACCTGACGCCCGTAGGAATTCCGGTAACCCATGATTGTGATTCCGTCCGAACGGACCAGCTACATTTTGCCGAGAGTAACGCCGTTGGTTGGCGCTATGGTGTCCTGAAGAATTCCTTTCTCACCCACGACATCGTAGTCCCTCGTTGCGAAGGAACTTTTGAGAGACATTTCATGATGACCTCAATCCATGTTGAAGACAGGCCGCAGTGATCCGGGATGGGAGCAGGACTGAGAGACGAGAGGACCTGATTGAGCACGGCGGATTCGTTGTCCCCTTCGAATGGGGCTCTGCGTGTGGCGAGGAAATAGATCAACGCCCCGAAGCCATAGATGTCGGTGCGTTCTGAGATCGCTCCGAACGCGGACGACAGTTGTTCCGGAGCCAGAAAACCGGGAGTCCCGCCGCGAACCAGGTGTTTCTCGCTGGTTGATCGGCTGAAGCCAAAGTCTGTCAAAACGAAATCATTCGGCGCTCGACGCAGGACGTTGCCTGGCGAAATATCGCCGTGCAGAATTCCGGCCTGATGTAATGCGATGAGTGCATCGCAGATCTGTCTCGCACAGGATTCAACTTCCGAAACATCAAACGATGATTCGTGAATCCAGTCCGTCAGATTCGGCCCCCAGACCAGATCCATCACAAGAAACGGCGCTCCGGAGGGAGCCTGTCCCCAGCCATGATGCCGGATAATATGACGATGCGAAATTCGTTGCGCCTTCTGTGATTCTTCTATCAACGCCCTGACAGAGCGATCATGATGCCAGAACTTCTTGTTGAGATATTTGACGGCTACCAGTTCGCGCGTTGTCATCCAATACGCACGATACACTCGTCCGAATCCTCCGCGACCGATGAGCGCTTCGAGCTTCAGTTCCTGATAAGAAATTGAAGCAGGCGTTTGTCCAGAATCCTGACCGGGCTTTGATGATCGTCCACGATTTTCTGCAGGCAAATGAATGGTCGTCGCCGATTCATTGATGACACGAGGATCATGGACCGATGTCGACGACTCGGCGGGATCGCCCGTGACTTCAAAATAGTCGGCCAGTTGCGTTCGAATACGCTGCATGGCTCGCCGAATGGTTCGCTCTGAACACTTCATCCGTGATGCAATAGCCTCCAGTTCGTCTCCCTGAAGACGATGTATCAGGATTTCACGATCGGTCGGCTCAAGTCCCGCCAGCAACGCCTCAATATCGTATGTCATATTAGCGGCATCATCAGAAGTGGGCTCCCGTGAAACGAGTTCACGCCACCCATCGTCGTCACTCATTGATATCTCACGAGCCATGTTACGACGGTCTGCCAGTTGATGTTGAGCCTGTCGTTGCAGCTTTCGCAACGTGAATGTCGCGAGCAACGGCCAGAGATCGTCGTTATCCGGTACCTGCAACCGACTTCGATTGGCCGCCACGAAAAAGCTGCGCCATGCCGACAGAACGATATCGTCTGCATCAAGCCGGCGAGCCAACAAACGTGAAAGTCTGCTCTGCACCAGCGCGGTCAGTCGTAGCATGTACCGATCCACCAGGACCCGGGCCGCGTGCTGGTTTCCTGACTTCCAGAGCTTCAGTAACTCTGCATTCGGGCCGTCTTCGATCGCCATGGGTGAGACTTTGAACGCCTGAAAAAAACGATACTGGCTCCCGCCCAAGTCCGGGAAAACCGGGAGAAACTAAGTGCGAAGGGTGTCGGTCCCGGTTTTGTTGAGGCCCCTGGAAAAATTTCGCGAAAACATGTCCGGTGAATCATACGGCTTTGCATTCACCATGTGTCAGCTTGTTTTTCGCATTCTTGTTTTACAGCAGCCCGAGGCGGATTGCCGTTATACAAGAGAATATCTGTTCCCGAGCAGGAGTCTTATCATGGCCATGGTTGTGACTGAACCGTGTTTTGGATGCAAGTACACAGACTGCGTCGTTGTCTGTCCCTGCGACTCTTTTCGCGAGGGCGAATCGATGCTGTTCATTGATCCGGAGGAATGTATCGACTGCAATGCGTGCGTCCCCGAATGCCCGGTGTCTGCTATCTTCTATGAAGACAATGTGCCTCCGCAGTGGAAAGACTGCATCGCACTCAACCGCGAACTGGCCGCCATTTGCCCACCGATTGTGGAGAAGAAGGAACCGTTGTGCGGATGACTTGCTCGGAATAAGCGCCGTGGAGGACTTGCTTCTCAGATGAGTTTCTCAGCAACCGCTGTTCGGTCCTCTATAGCCGTGCTGAGAACGGACTTCACGGCAGAACTGTCAGCCTCTTTTGCTGTGTTCAAGAGTTGAGTTGCCAGCTTCTTCTGTTTCCCTGACGCGTTCCCCGACTGAAGCGTTGACTGGAACTCCGATGTCAGCGGCAGTGAGTGACCGGCCGTGAGTTCCAGGAGCAGTTCCAGCAACTTGCCCACGTCCTTTGGCCAGTTCTCCTTTGTCGCTGTCAGTGTCTGCTGAAGCGATTGCTGGATGACGGCTACGTGGACGACAGAGGCGCTGGCCACATCGGTCAGTGTCTTTTGCCAACGGCCTGGTTTGATGAGACCAGTTGGCAGCAGCAGGGTGCATGCAGCGAAAAGGTTGTCTGTGCCCAGGCGCCCATCAGAGATTGCCTGAATGGCAATGTCTGTGGCAAGCCCCGCTTCTCCTGGTTCTTTGGCGCTGAGCATTCCAGCCAGAAACTGAGTGGCCAGCGGACGCAATGGCATACCAGAATCCAGAAGAGGTTCCAACATCGTCCGGTTTCGCCATATCGCCTCGGACCAATCTATGTTGTCGAAGCACGCCACCGCAGAATTTGCGCAGAATGAATCGCGAGCAATGGGCCAAAGCGTTGCTGTCCAGCGAATGGCCCCGTTCGTGCGGCCAGCGAAGTCACCAGCTTCAAAATGATATGCCGGGTTATTGAGCTCACGTGAGGAATGCAAAAGGACTGTTGGAAGATCTGCTGTCAGATTCTTTGGACACGGCGGACTGACGGTTATTGATGTTCTGATATGCGTAAAGTGCTCGTACTGCTTTTGCTTAAACACCAGTGATAATTGAGCTGCTTCTGCGGCATCTGGCCCGAGTTTCGGAAATGATTTTCCGACGCGTTCATCGGACAGCCACGGTGCTCGCGCGCGGGCTGCGGCGATCCATAGAGGAGCCGACTTGCCAATCGCCACTTTTGTATCACCAAGAGCATATCGAACAACACTTTGCCACTCCTGTTTGCCAGATTTGAACGTCTTCAGTGCGTCGGCTCGATGTTCGGGTGCCAGCCGAAGCATCGCCAGAATAAGGTCTCGTTCGTCAGGAGTATCTGTCGAATAGGAGTTCGCTCGGTGTGCGAATTCGCGAGGATCGATCCAGCCATGCTGATGAGTTGGAATGCTCAACAGTTGTCGTGATGTTTCTGTCACAATCAACTCGGCTATCGCCTGACATCGACGAGACAGAAAACCAGGCGGTTTTGACAGATTGATCTCCGAGCCGGTGTGTTCTTCATCTCGAAAAGTGAAATTCAATTCAGTGTAGCTGCCGTGAGGTTCTTTCTTCTGGACGATTTCGGGACGAATGACTTCACCATCGCAAAACGCCACCAGAAGTCCCAGAATGTCGCTGGCAGGATCAGCACCGCAGAACGGCATCGCTCCCTTCTGGATCAGCTTGATGGTGCGTTTCATGATCGGCATGATAAGCGAGTTGAAGTTGGCAGGCCTGGCATCACAGAACCGTGCCATGGCGTCGATGCAGCGTTCGACCTCGTCGACAAGTGAACCATCTTCAATGACGCGTGCGGCGACATCGATAAGTTCTTCGATGTCTTTGATTGGTGTAAGCGGTTTGACGAAGCGCAGCCGCGGAATATCGGTGCCGTCAAACTTCACGGCTGGAATCTCCAGCAAACCTGACGCAAGATTGGATTCCAGATCGTCGATGGCAAAAAGACGCTTGAGTTCCTTCGACAGGACAACGGGGTTGCCCTTTACAGCTTTGCCTGTTAGCGGGCTTTGTCTCTTTGCTGCCGACGGAGACTCTGCGTTTCCTGTGCCGAAAAGTGCAGTGGCGCGTTTGCGAACAGAAGCCGCCAGTCCGCTGCTGAATCGATGCACGAGTAGGCACGTTTCAGAATCATCTTTGCCGAATTCTTCGATCAGAGTCAGAGCGGCATTTTGTACGTCGGCCTTTTCATGTCGCAGAGCTGTCGCTGCAATTCTCGAGATGTCGTGAGCCTGTTTCGGACTTTGCGTTGCGATTTCATTCAGCAGCTGGATCACTTCCAGAGCAAGTCCTTTGCTTTTTGACTGCAGCAGCGGTTCGACCGCCGGAGCAAGTTCCTCGGGCGAGTAGCTTCCCGCCAAAGACCGCACCTTTTCAAACGCCCACGTCACGACATTGGGGGCAGACGCGAGCAGGAGACCCAGAAACCGTGTTCGTTCGGCCTTGAGTTCCTTATCGGTTGGTTCCAGCATATCGAAAAACGTGAGGAACCACTTAGCTCGATAATGATTGAAACCACGTTCCAGCGCCTCCAGCGACGAAGTTAATAGTCGGTTGCGCGGGAGCTTTCCCTGATTCATGAGCTCGATAAAGGTCTTCGCGAAACTTCGATCGTACCCAAACCGATCCAGATTCGCGAGACTGATGTCGCCCCCACCTTCGATTTCAAAAAGCTTCCAGATATCATCAGACAGCAGATCCGGCTCTGCCAGCAATTGGTTGATCATTAGCGTCTTGCTGAATCGATATCCAAGACATCCGATCATCCCCAGATAGTAGTTCGGAACATCCGGCTTCGTGGCGAGTTTTGCCGCAATAAGGCGACGGATCAAAGTCCACTCGCGAAAGAAAGATTGGGAGTCGAGCAGCATTGCGACAAAGTCTTCTATCCAGTCTGGCTTACGCTCAAACAGGATTTCAAAAACATCGTCTTCGTCAGGATGCCGCCAAACACCCATCTGCTTGATCTCGGACAGTGTCCCGGTGGCGAAATACGCCAACTGAGTAGCGGGGAGTAACTCGTTCCGTTGATAACTGTTAGGTTCAACCTGGACGAACTCATTGCGTTTCAGCTGCTTAAACTGGGCCGCAGCGATCGGATGCAGTTCGCGACGTTGCGATTCCGGCATTCCTCGGAAAAACTTTCGGCAGGCATTCAGGTCGCCCTTGTCGAGGATTTTCTGCAGCTTGTCAGCACTCATCGGCCTGTTCCTCCAGCAAAAGTTGAGCGGCCAGAATGTGTTTGCACGGACCGCGGCTCAATTGGTGTTTGGCATACCATGGGCATGTGCATTTGGCATCTTCACCCGCGATTCGTACACGATGGTCGACACCTCCGGAAGTCACGCTGACCTCACTGCGTGACGGAGAGGTCGATAAGATCCGCACGCCTTTTTCCACCAGCAGCTTTCTGGCGTCCTTCAGTCGTGGATGGTGTTTTTCGACAGAACTGAAGTCAAACGGCAACTCGCGATGAAACCACGCTCCTTCGTGCAGATCAAAACCCACAAGGCCCTGAGTCGCAAGGATCGCCAGAGCGCCGCGGATTTGGTCAGCTGTGACATCAGACACCTTTTTTGATATCTGTCGATGCAGGTCTTCTTCATCGATCACCGACTGCCACTTCAGTTCCTTGCGAATGTGGCTAAGGGTATCCTCTGACCTCTCAGCCGCGAGCGATTGCAGGACTTGTCCCTCACCAGAAAATCCTCGCCAAACTTCCGGGCTGATCACAACAGAAAAACGGCTGTCGTCGAATTCCAAAACCCAGCCTGATGCTCCCGTTTGCGCGTCGGTGTATATGCGAAGTGTTTCGGCATCGGATGATAAATCTTCCAGCACACGCAGACGCTCCAGACCACCGACTCGCACACTTTCCTTTGCGTTGATCTGGCTGAGCCGCAGCGTTCGACCGGAGGGTACGACAAAGGTCTCGCGACGAGTCATTTTCATTCGTGGCATCGATCGCAGGAACCGCCATGCTTCCTGACCGGAAATCTCATGAACCGGATTCATGCGGCTTTGACACGCCTGCACTTCTGTCAGGCCTCGAAGCCAGCGAACCGGGAGATCCACCTTCTTTTCAACCACGGCACCAGACTCGGTTTTTAGTTCGACGGCACCAGCGTCGACGTTTAGCGAGATCTTGTCCGTCTCACGCACTTTAGCCAGAGCTGCCAGCATCGGGGCGTTGAAGTCCACGTTTGTTGTGCCACGTCCAAACTTCGCATCGCGGACGGAATCGGGCAGCAGGTCGACTCGAACATAGACGCCGCAACAACCCGAGAATCCCTCGAACCTCAACCTGTCGCTCGAGACCGTTACCACAGGGTCGGCCGCCGCAAGAATTCGCGCCAGCATCGCGGCGGGAATATGGAATCGGGTTTGAACAATCGACATCAGCCCTCGCAGCATCAAAGCCGTACGCCGAGGACGTGCCAGTCGGCCGCTGAAAAACTGCGTCGACAGTCCCGAATCGCCCACTGCTACTGCGAGTTTCAAGCTGGTCGCATCGCATCGCGATTCTGCGGCGTATCGAACGTGATGCGGGGATGTCAGCATCGTTAAATCTGCTTTCTCGAGGATCTTCGACAGCACGAACCAACGCGGGTATCGAACAGGCGAGTTATAATTGCGATCATTCAATGTGGCCCCAGACCCTATTTCTCCATCGCCGTCAGTTGATTGAACTCATCCTCGGTAATCCTGCCATCATTGTTTGCGTCCATTTTACCAAAACGAGTTTTTATGGAATCCTTATTCCTGGTAGTGGCGGTGGCGACGAATTCGGCGTGATCGATGGAGCCGTCGTTGTTTCTGTCTCGGGTTGCGAAGCGGGATGATCCGGGCTTCACTTTAGCTGCATTTGCTGTGGGACGAGCATTCGCATCGGCGTTCGGTTTGGGTTCCGGCATCGTAGCGAGAATCTCCGCGAAGTGTTTTCGAGCAGCGACGACTTCGGGATCCGTCGAAGTCGTAACATCCTTGTAGTCAGAGCCATTGCGGCTTTCGCCACAATCGAAGAAGCGTTCACCCTGGCCCGCTTTATCGATCTCCAGTAACCATCGAGAGTCGCGGAGGATACGGCCGTCGTCGAGGTGGCTGTAGATCCAGTCACGATGTTTTTCCTTCTCGCCACGAAGCACAGAGACAAGGCTGTGACCATCGAAAGGAACGTCCTTTGGCAGTTTGGCTCCGGAGATTTCAGCCAGTGTTGGCATGATGTCAGTCAGATCAGTCACTGCTCGCGACACGAATCCGCGCTGAACGCCGGGGCCGCGAATGATACACGGGACTCGCGCACCCAACTCCGTCAACGTCCCTTTGCCATCGCTGCCGGTGCCATTGTCACCGATGAAGATGATGTAAGTGTTCTCATCGAGCCCTTCAGCTTTTAGTCCATCGAGAAGTTTGCCCATCAAATGATCGAGGTACTCAAGGTTCGATTTGAACCCCGCCGGCCAGCGTTCACGAGGCTCGCCGGGATTCGGCGTTTCCAGATGTGGTCCGTGAGTCAACACGGAGGTGTAGTAGACAAAGAATGGTTTCGACTTGTTTCGCCGTGCAAAGTCGAGCACGAAGTCGTTGAACATGTCCGGGCCATAGTCGTCCGGCGTTGTTGGCAGGTACTCGCCGTTTCGAATCAGGCTGGGATGCCAGAAGCGACTGGTCTTTGCGCCATTCTCCCGCCCCGGATGCTTCACGCCTTCCGGCAAGTTGTGATCGTAAGCCCAAATCAGGTACTCATCGAACCCGGTGTCTCGCACGAGCGTTGGGAGCTTCCCGCTGAGTTGCCACTTACCCGCCTGAGCTGTGGCGTAGCCTTTCGACTTCATCACGTCCGCGTGAGTGAAATGATTGGCAATGTCGGCCTGTGGAGAATCAGCCTTCGGCTTGAAAGCTGGGTTTTGCATGCCCAGAAATCCATTGTGAAAGCCATACTGCCCCGTCATCAGACAGACTCGAGTTGGAGTACACAGTGGCATCGCGTAAAACGTTTCGATCCTTGTTCCCTCTGCTGCCATGTGATCCAGATTGGGGGTTTGATGCTTTTTGCTGCCGTAGCATGAAAGTTCCTTTGCACCAAGATCATCGGCGAGGATCAAAATGACATTCGGCGAAGTCTCTGCTCCCGCAAGCAGCACGCATTGCATCGCTACGATGAATATCAAAACGATGTGTTTCATAATGAGCCTTCTTCATGTGACGTGAACTGGGCCACCGAAGAATACCACCTGTCGATACTGTTTTCCTCCCACTTACACTTCAAGGTATCGACTGCAATGCCTGCGTGTCCGGAATGTCCGGTATCAACAGTTTTCTGTTAAGCCAAGTCGTCTCCAGAGTGGCAGGAAGACCCCCTCACTCGCGAAAAGGCTGCAATCTGCTTGCCAATTGTGGAGAAGCAAGCTCCGCTTTGCAGTTAGCCGGAGGGACTGAGCCAACGCATTTTCATCAAAGGGCAACGTCCAGCGTCTCATTTAGGGTGGGAACTTCAATCTGAAGTCGAGTCACAGCTTCTGATGATTCAGTTCCTGTTTTCTCCGGAGTTGCTTCAGGGTAAAACCGATAGACGATCAGTTCAGAACCGGCTCCGCACCAGCAGTCGTCTTCGATGGGAAATCGTCGGAGCTCTTCGAACTGCCGATGAGTCTCAGCGGTTTTCAGCAGCAGGCGATACTCGGGATAGTTGTTCTTCGTGCCCGGCAGGTCTCGTTCGACAACCACGTATCCGGTCTGATGCTGGTTCATCAGTTTCACGATGTCATCCGAGGTGTGGACGCGAATTTCTTTCGGGACGTCGTCAAACCACAGGCGCACGGCGAGATGCCGTTCGCCTCGAAGAATCAGCGGGCCTCCCAACGGCTGGCGTTCGCGAACGCCCATCATAAACGAACCATCGTAGGTTCCGTAGAAAAGGACCGAACGACCCAGTTCAGGCATTTCCGCGACGAACCGTCCGGCGTCTTCGTAACCGCGAACAAAGTAGCGAGGTGTCCGACTGGCATCCACGCCCATCCACAGGAGAATCGCGGCAAAGCCAATTGGCTGGATGCTGGCTCGTTTGAGGATAACCAGAATCTCTCCGGCAGCGATCGTGGCTGGCACGATCAGCGCCAGCACGAAGGAAAACATGTATCGTTCATGAATGACGTAGCCCATTGAGAACGTGTTGAAACCGTACCAGGTCAGCGCCCACAGACTGGTCAGCAGCACGATTGGCTGGTGACGCATCAGGCCGACGATGCAACCGATTAATGCCATCATCAGCAGGACAGGAATGAACTGCATCATCAGTCGCGGGTAGCCAAGCAGCAGATCCAGCGACATCGGTGGAGCAAGCTTCAGGCCAAGCTCTTCATTAGAGAATTTCAGACTCAGGACCGTATACGGAACCGTGAGCAGGACGGCCACGAATGCCGCGACCCACGTTTCTCGGCGTTTCAACAGATTCCATTTCCACCGCAATGCGGCATACAGAGGCAAAGCCAGTCCGAGTGGAATGATGTACTGTTTACTCAGGTAGCCCAACCCCAGAGCAACTGCCGCGAAGAACCCGAACCACTTGCGGTCGTTTTCGACATACTCAAAGAACAGCCACAAAGTCAGGAACGAATGCAGCGCTACTGCCATTTCGGGACCAACATCGCGAGCGCAGATGCCGATGATTGGATTCGACAGCAGCAACCCGACCGCCAGCACGGACAGCCAGTAGCGTCCTGTGACCCGTTCCACCAGAAACCTTGCCATGAGCGCGGTGGCGATTGTGTAGAGGGACACGATCGCGCGAGCTGTCAGAAAGGAAACGCCAAACAACTTAAACGCCGCCGCAAAGACGACAGCCAGCACCGGAGGACCATATGGCAGATTCGTTGCCGGGTAACGCGAATAAAAGTCCACGTTATACTGGTAAGGATCCAGTGCCTGTCCGTCGCGGATCATGTCGTGAACCAGCACGCCGTTGAACGTGTATCGCTGACCATCCGGAGAACACGGTCCTGATGTTGTGATTCCCGGCAGCGAGACCAGTAAGGCTGCTGCGATGATGACGAGCGTCATCGGGATACGAATCGAGTAGGAAGGTGAAGCAGGCATGTGAGATTTCGGATATAGTGCGACTCTGATTTGACGACCGCTGTTCGCCAGTGTGAGATTCTGCGACGTTAGACGGTGGCTGTTCTTCCCAGCTTGTAATAGTTGTAGACCGGCAGAACTCGGCCGATGATCCCTGGGAAGACTCGCTTCTCAATGACCTTGAAGTTCTTTTCGAGCGACGGGCAGACCTTTGAGCGTGCATCCCCGAATTCTTCGTCGGGCTTCCTGCGTGAATAGAAGCTCAGAACGTAATCGAGCGTCTCACTTTTGTGAGGGCAAATGGTCAAAAAGTTTCCGCCGGGTTTCAGGATGCGCTGAATTTCACGGAGAGACTGGTCCAGATCGTCCACGAATTCCAGTACGCTGACCGCAATGACAATGTCAAACTTTGCGTCTGGATAGCCCGTATTCTCCAGAGGACAGGTTCTCAGCGTGGCTTTTGTTCCGGTGAGCCGACACATTTCTTCGACCGCCCCCATGTTGTTGTGGACATCACAGGCATGCAGGTCGCGGCAATGTCTTGAGAGCTCGGGCAGGAAGATCCCGCTGCCAGTCCCGACTTCCAGAATCGACTCAACAGGCTGTTGCCCCAGCATCTTCAGAATTGCCTGAAATCGAAATCGCTGGACGTATTTGATCGGGAACTGGTAGTTCCAGTGGAAGTAGTCGAGGCTGTTGGTTTGCTTCAGGAATGCAGGGTCCGGAAGAATCATGAAGTGGATCTCTTTACGAGGTGTCAGGAATTCAGGAAACACGAACGCGATAATGCTTTCGAACGGTCACGGCCTTCCGCTGTTTTATGGTCACCCGTTACGCAGCGCAAACTCCACCACTGGCACTTTCCATCCGGAGTTCGGAGCAGACTCACGACGCCAGCCGCGGCAGTGATAGAAGAACTGAGCCGGTTTGTTGTCCGCGTCGACGACACAGCGAATGACTTTGGTCCCGCTGTCCTGAAGTCGATTCACGGCGAAGTTCAGCAGTTCATTCGCCAGATTTAGTTTCGTTTCTCGTTGAAACTTTGGGGTCTGGTAGTCCGGCAGAGTCCCGATGGACAAAATCTCGCCACCATGAGGAATTGGAGCTTTGAACTTTGGCACCGAGTGTTTCGAGCGATGCCGCCATTCTGCAAGCCTGGCTTTCATCAGCGACACGGCCTCGGGCACAACCTTCAGCACGCTCGGATTTGTGATCAGCGACATTCCACACTCGTAAGCCATTCTCAGCCAGTAACGTCGAATTGCGGAGCGGATGAATCCACTGGAGTCATGCGTTGCCACAATGAATGCCGCCGGCGTTTCGTTCACATAGGCGATGGCACCGAAGATCAGACCGCCTTTAGGCAGGACGTTATAGTAAAACTTCTCCATAAATCGGTGGCCCAGACGCACAAGCGGACTTGTCGGCAGGATGCGAGAATGCAGCTTGGCCAGCACATTGACAGGTGCAGCTTGATACTCGTCAAAGTCCACCATGCGAAAATCCACTGGCACCTGAGTTACTGGCGCGCGGAACGCAGGTTGGACACACTTCTCTGAAACGGTCATTAAGTGCTGCTCCCAACGAGTGGCCTGTCGAATGTCCTGGCTGTTGCTTTGTCTGTTGCCTTGTCTGAATCAAGTGACTGAGCCGAGTCTGAATCCAGCCGGCTGCGCAGGATGCGTGCTGGATTTCCGACGGCCACTGAATAGGGCGGCACAGCGCGCGTGACGATTGAACCTGCTCCGACCACGCAACCTTCGCCCAGATCATTCATGACCACGCAGTTGGCACCAATCCAACAGTCATCGGCGACCAGAACTCGTCGAAGGCGACCGCCTTGCAGCGCCATTGGAGTATCGATTCGGTCAATGTTGTGGTATCGCGAACCACTTAAGAACTGACAATGGTCTGCTGTCAGGACATAGGAACCGAAATCGCAGTGATGGATGACGTTATAGTTTCCGATCAGGACATTGCTGCCGATGGCGACGTCGCGGTAAAAGAAAATCGTACCGAAGCCGATCGCCACGTTGTCACCCATTTGCCGCAACGTCCACCGATAAAATTCACCTCGAACAATAATGCCGAACACGTAGGGAATGACTGCCAGGAGCTCAGAACAGGTTCGAAACGCGAAGTCTGATCGCCGAGCGAGCATCGCCATCGGCCAGACGATCGGCCATGTCAGCACTGCGGCGATTCGCATTGCTCTTCGCAGATTTTCGCTGGGCGAAAACTGCTGGTAGCAAACGTCCGTATACGCATCGCTGACGATTCGCTGATTGTGTCGCATAAGTCAGCCTTTCGCGGCTCGGAGTTTTTTGAAGCGCGAGCTGTGCATGTCGTCTGCCACCAGCAGGACCTTTTGCGGGATCTGGTTGGGGCGTAGTCGTGACTTACAGAACTCCCGCATACGTTTGCGGAACTCAGGCAGAGTTTCTGCAGTAGAGAGTTTCACTCGAGCAGTCACCGTTTGTCCGGTAATGGGATTCGGTTCTGAAGCGACGGCGACTTCGTCCACACCGTCCATTTGCTGGACGACGCTTTCGACGTCGCCCGGATAGATCTTCTCGCCACCCACATTGATGATTTCCGATGCACGGCCCTTGATACGCAGATAATCTCCATCAATCTCCACGAGGTCACCCGTGATGAACCAACCGTCCTCGGTAAACGGATTCGGAGCATTCAAATAGCCAAGCATTGCGGAGGCCGCTCGAATCCAAAGAATTCCGTCGACGATTTTCGTCTCGAATCCCTCACCGCCAACCCGGACCCACAGAGATCCTGACTCTTTCGATCGCGATCGCATAATGCCCAGTTCGGACAGTCCATAGGTCTGCTGAAAACGGACATTTTGAAACACCTGATTCAGCCGAGTCAGGGTGCTTTCCGGCATCACTTCTGTGCCGTAGGTGATCAGCGTGAGTGACGACAGATCGTGCTGACGCCACGCTTCCGAGATCAGCAGCAGTCGCAGGAACGTCGGAGAAGTCGGCAGGAGCTCGACACGATGTTCGGCAATCAGTCGGCAGACCTCGTCCGGATTACGATCCTTCGTAATCACCATCGTGCCGCCGTTGGAGATTGTGTGCAGGAATGTGTTCAGCCCGCCAATATGATCGAACAACAAGAAGACCAGAGTGCGAAGCGACGGTCGTTGTGTCCGGAACTTTTCCACGAGCTTCGCGAAGTTGTGCAGGGCCGCTTTTGGTTTTCCGGTTGAGCCCGACGAGAACAGGACCAGGCCCGCATCACCCATCGCAATCAGTTCGTGAGTCAGCAAGTTCGTCACATTGACATCGCGATGCTGAATTCGACACGAATCATCAGGCGAAAACTCGAACACGATTTGCACTTCAGCCGTATCGAGGAAATCGCGGTGTGACGTTGTTGCGGCGGCGCTCAGTGGGACAATAACACAATTGAGTTCCATCAAGGCCAGCAGCAGCCCGCAGATCTCCGGCGAAAAGTCGCCGATAACGCCAACGACAGAGCCTGGCTCGCAGTTGTGTTCGGGCAGTCTTGTTCTCCAGCGTTCGACGCTTGAGACCAGGTCCGCGTAGGTTGAATGGCGATCACGCCAGATCACAGCCTGTTTGTCTTCGCAGGAAGTCAGTCGTTCCATCAGCCAGTCGAGATTCACGAGACACCCCCAAGGTAAAGTACTTGTCCGGTAACGCTGTCACTTGCGCGACTGATAAAGAAGTCCACGACGTTGGAAACATCCTCAAAGCATCCAGGTCGTCTGATCGCGAGACGGTCAATCAATGCGTCCATTTTGTCCTGTGGCACGGCGCGAATCAGATCGGTGGGAATGGGTGTCGGACCGATTGCGTTGCTGGTGATACCTAGTTCCGCGAATTCCCGCGCCAGAATTCGTGTCAGCGTTTCCACAGCACTCTTGGCTGATGCGTACAGGGCTTCCCCTTCCAGTTGCAGGGGAACTGCAATGGTGCTGAAGTTCACGATCCGGCCGAATTTGTTCTTCGCCATCAGCTTGGCGCTTTCCCGACACATCAGAAAAGTCCCAAGGAAGTTCGTGGAGATGATCTTCTGAGCGACCGACATCGGGGTCAGCATGACGTGATTCATTGATGCGATGCCAGCGTTATTCAGAGTGACATCGAGGCGTCCGTGGCGTTTTCGAATATTGTTCAGCATATCGCGGACCTGAACTTCGTCCGTCACATCAACACAGTGATGTGTGTAGCCCTCGAGTGTCCAGTCCGGTGCTTTACGGCTGCAGCCTTCGACCACGTATCCTCGCTGAACATAATATTCCGCGAGGTAACGACCGATTCCCTTACGAGCTCCGGTGATCAGCATGACATCATCCATGGCTTGATGCCTCAGTCAGAAGCGTGTCGACATACTGAGCAAGACTGCCGATCGTTCTGAAAGGACTCTTCTCCTGTGACATCGCTCGTTCATCCGCGAGCGTGATGATGGTGTTGAGCTCATCGCTGATCGTTTGTTCGACGTTGAACAACAGTGTTACCAGTTCGAGCGATGTCAGGATGCCCTGCTGACCAATCAGACGAGTTGTCTCATTCAATTCTCCCGGCGCGACATGCACCTGTTCGTCAGATTCTGCAAGCAGTTCCTGAACGTTGGCGATAATCAGGTCAAGGCTTCTGGCCAGATCCATTGTCAATACTCCGAAAATGCCGCAGTTCTTATGGCTGGCAGCGAGCAGCGCTGCATACAGTTCCCGCCATCGGCCACTGCACGGCTATTGGAGTATGTTGTCTGAAATCGTCTGCGTGGCGTTCCTTACGTTCCTGTGCCAAAATCTCATGAGCCTGAGATAGCAATATCAGGAATCAAGGGAGTTGTTTCCAAAAGCAAACAGGAATTTCAGTTGCCATGTTGTCCTGAAGCATCAGGTCGCTCTGATCGATTCGATTCGACCCGCGCGTAAGCGTTGTGGCGCCAAGATGCGAATCGTCAACACTCTGGAAGATCACGATTGTTGCATCTTTTGAACATTTCAGGTGAAGTCGTCATGATCCGAGAAACACACCCCGAATACTTCGAAACTCACTTTGATTCAGCCGGTTACGATGGTCCGTGGCCGCGTCAGTTTGCGATAGTCACGGGCTACGCAACGACAGGTGAAGAATGGACATCGGAAGCCAATGCGAGGGCGGACCTTGAGTTGCACGCCGAGCTGCTGCGGCGAGGCGTCTGGATTCAGCGTGTCACCGGATTCTCACCTCGGACTGGACATGCAGAACCGGGATGGGCGGCGGAGTTGTCTTTTGTAGACGCGTGCGATCTCGGGGGCCGGTTCCGACAGGACGCCCTTTATTTTGTTCGCGACGACCAACTTTTTGTTTCACACTGCGATTTGCCGCGAGAGGAAATACTTGTTGGCTCGTTTCGCGAACGTCTGCGTTACTAAAAGTTTCACAACGCTGCTTTTATCCGGCGGCGTCACCTTGCGACTCATGATTAAGGGAGCCAATGACGGCGGGGCGAGTTAGCGTTTGCGAAGCTTCCGAACCAGCGGCAACCAATGTCCTGGACAGCAGACGCAGGGATTCGAGTTCACGGCATGCTTTGCTGAGTTCAGAGCAAAGTGTCAGTCTCCGCAACAGAGCGTTAGCACTCATGTCGATCGATATGCCTCTGCTCAGCGACTTGCCAGGGTCATGATTCATGGTTTCTCTTCAAGCAATCCCAGTTCGTCCAGATCTGCGAGGTCACGCAGGCGTCCAGCCAGTTTTTTCATCTTAGCAAGCCCCGTTCTTGAAACGACACTGATTTTCCGATCTGGCAGATGAAGTACCTCTTTCGAGGTCCAGACTTCGTGAAGAACCGGAGTGACGAGCAGTAGATCCAGTGTGAATAAATCGTTGTTGAGAATACGTGAAATACGAAAAAACTCTCGTGCCTGAGTTGTTCCGGAAGCAAATGGGATGATGCCAGATGGAATGATGTAACCAAGCGATTCGATAGCGGCCTTTGCAGGTTCGAGTGAGTTGCGGTCGATTAACAGGTCTATGTCTCGCGTCGCTCTCGGATAGCCGTGCAGAGCGACAGCAAGTCCCCCGCAAACTGCGTAGTCAATTCCAGCAGCAGTGAGACAGTCGACCAGAGAAAAAAGCTCATTTGTCAGCTCAGACATTGTCGGACTTTGCCTCACCAAAGAGAAGACTGCCAAGCCGCTCAAGCACAAAGTAGAACACAGGAGTCAGAAAGACTCCGAAGATTGTGACACCCAACATCCCGGAGAAGACAGCAATCCCCAGTGTTCTTCGCATCTCGGCCCCTGCCCCTTGCGCGATAGCCAATGGAACGACACCGAGGATAAACGCGAACGATGTCATCAGAATCGGACGCAGTCGCATCCGACAAGCCTCTACCGTAGCATCGAAGGCTGTCGCACCAGCCGCCCGTTTTTCCTTGGCAAACTCGACGATCAGAATCGCATTCTTGCTGGCCAGACCGACAAGTACGACGAGACCAGTCTGCACGAAGATGTTGATGTCCAGATGAGCCCAAGCCACACCGATCACTGAGCATAGCAGACACATCGGCACGACAAGAATAACGGCGAACGGCAAGCGGAGACTTTCATACTGTGCAGCCAAAAGCAGATACACCAGAACAACGGCCAGAGCGAACACAACCATCGCCGTGTTGCCAGCTCGAATCTGTAACAGTGTTAGCTCAGTCCACAAAGAGGTCATCCCTGGCGGCAATTCTGTAGCGGCCAGATCGTCGACCGTGGAAATCATCTGCCCGGAACTCACTCCGGGCAAAGTTCCTCCGTTGATCGTCGCTGCGACAACTCCGTTATAGCGAGTGATCAAACCCGGACCTGCGATGTCGCGAACCTCGGCGATGCTGGCCAGCGGAACCATATCTCGCATCAAGTTTCGTACTTTGAGCTTCCGGACGTCGTCCGCCGTTAACCGAAACGCCGGATCGGCCTGAAGATTGACCTGCCACGTACGGCCAAAGCGATTGAAGTCGTTGGCATAGAAGCCACCAAGATAGACTTGAAGAGTCAGAAAGACATCATTCAGAGGAACGCCCAATGACTTACATTTTTCTCGATCCACCTCAACAAACATCTGAGGAGTATTCGCACGGAAGGCATTGAACAGACCGGCCAGCCCCGGTCGCTGATTTCCCTGAGCAGCAAATGTATCGGCCGCATCCTGCAGTCCACCGAAGCCGGTACCGGAACGATCCTGAATCATCACCTTGAAACCGCCGGCATTGCCGAGACCATCGACAGCCGGTGGTCCAAACACGGCCACAGCGGCATCCTGAATACTTCGAAACGCGGCCCCTCGCAGTTGCTGAGCGATCACGTCAGAGTTCAAATCAGGACCGCGTTCTTCGAACTCATCCAGAATCACAAACATTGAACCAAAGTTTGAACCGGTCGCATTCTGCACAATGGACTGACCCGGGATCGAAATTACATGCCCGACGCCTTTGATACCCGGATACTTCGTTTTGTCACTTTCATCACCCCGCGCGATGCGATCGATTTCCTTTATGACGGCATTGGTGCGTTCCAGCGAGGCAGCATCGGGAAGTTGCACGTTGACCAGCAGGTAGCCTTTGTCCTGAGCAGGGACGAATCCCGTCGGAACATGCGTAAAGCTGTAATAGGTCGCATAAAGTAACCCGCCGTAAACGCAAAGAACAATCACCGACAAACGCAAAAGCCAACCGACGGACCATGCGTAGCTACTGGAGGCTTTATCAAAGAACTTGTTGAATAGCTTGAAAAACCAGCCGAGCACACCGTTCAGAAGTCGAGTCAGGATGTCTTTCTGTTCGGCCTTCGGACGCAGCAACAGGGCTGCCAGAGCCGGGCTGAGCGTCAGGGAGTTCACGGCCGAAAAGAACGTGGATACGGCAATCGTGACGGCGAACTGCCGAAAGAACTGGCCTGTAATCCCGGTGATAAATGCACAAGGAATAAAGACAGCCATCAGGACAAGTGAAATAGCGATGACCGGAACGGCGACTTCATCCATGGCTTTTCGTGAAGCATCGCGAGGAGACAGGCCGTGTTCCAGATGATGCTCCACGGCTTCAACAACCACGATGGCATCATCGACCACAATCCCGATCGCCAGTACCAGGCCGAGCAGTGAAAGATTGTTCAGGCTGAAACCAAAACCAGCCATCAGAGCAAACGTGCCGATGATGGCTACTGGCACTGCAATCAATGGAATCAGAGTGGCTCGCCACGACTGCAGAAACAGAAGCACGACGATTCCGACAAGAACGATCGCGTCGCGTAAAGCTTTGAAGACTTCGTGGATCGATTCATCGATAAAGGGTGTCGTGTCGTAGACGATACCATAGTCCACGCCGTCCGGAAATGAAAGCTTCAGTTGTTCCATGCGTTCGCGGATTTTGTCGGCCGTAGCCAGCGCGTTCGATCCGGGTTGTTGATAGATCGAAAGACCAACAGACGGCTTTCCATCCAGATAACACAACGTATCCTGATTCTTCGCCCCGAGTTGAATCCCGCCGAGTTGTGCGCCTGATGAGTCCATGCGTTGTTCGCTGATCAGATCGCGCAAACGAACAATCTCACCCTCGAACCCCGACCGCACGATTATCTCGCCGAACTGTTTCTGATCCTGCAATCGTCCCAATGTGCTGAGTGTGTATTGGAATGCCTGACCATTGGGGACCGGCGGACGTCCCAGTGATCCGGCAGCGACCTGAACGTTTTGTTCTTTCAGTGAATTCACAACGTCGGCGGCTGTCAGCCCGCGAGCCGCGATCTTCTCCGGATCAAGCCAGATACGCATGCTGTAGTCCTGTTGACCAAACATGCTGATGTCGCCGACACCCGACAACTGAGCTAACTCGTCTCGAAGATTGATCGTCGCGTAGTTGCTCAGCTTGAGTTGGTCATAGGAGTCATCCGGAGAGAACAGATTAACGACGAGGAGAATACTGGGAGACCGCTTTTTGACGCTCACGCCCGTCTGTTTGACCACATCGGGCAGCGACGGCAGCGCCAGATTCACTCGGTTCTGTACGAGAACCTGAGCCATATCCAGATTGACACCAACATCGAACGTCACCGTCAGGCTGTACTGACCATCGTTCGTGCATTGCGACGACATGTAGAGCATGTTTTCCACGCCCGTGACCTGCTGTTCAATCGGCGAGGCGACAGTGTCGGCAACAACGCTTGCGTTTGCACCGGGATAGGCGCAAGTGACCTGTACTGTTGGCGGAGCGATTTCCGGATACTGCGCAATGGGCAACGTGGTGACAGCGATGGCTCCGGCAATCACGATGACAACCGAAAGCACTGCGGCAAAGATCGGTCGATCGATAAAGAACTTGGATAGAGCTGACACGTCAGACCTCGAGCAGGAATTGATGGTCCGGGAAGTGGCGTCTTATTACAGGCGATCCAGTCACGTTTCGGATTTCCCGATTGCAGTCGCCTGCGGTTTGCCATTAAACGAATTGGATTTACTGATCAGTGGCTTTGGCGGCGACTTCGATGCCGGAGCGAACTCGCTGGATTCCTCGCACGACGATCTGTTCGTCGGCCTGCAACGGTCGAGATTCAGATTCGCCGGAAACCTTGACCGACACAATCTCACGCAAGTCACCGTCAAGCAGTCCCACTTCGGCGTTGAGACGAACGGCCTTCTTGTCTTTGTTCACGATAAACAAAAATCGACTTCCCTGATCAGAGCCAAGGGCGGCCTCCGGAACCATCATCGCTGAACGTGGTTTGCCGACAGGAATGCGTATCCGTGTGAACATGCCGGGAGTCAAAACGCGGGCACCCGGTTCGGGTTTGGGGTTTGGAACGTCCGCTTTGATCAATATTGTTCCGGTGCGTGAATCCACCTGATTGTTGATGAAGCGAACGACGCCTTTCAATGGATACTGGTTCTGATGGATGGGCAGTCCGAGTTCGACGGAGATAGAATTCTCTGCCGGTACTTCCAGCTTGCCATCGCGAATCGCCTGTTGCAGTCGCACCAGAGTATTCTCATCCATATCAACCAAAACCGTCACCGGATCAACGGCGACGATTGTTGTCAGCAGAGTCGAATTGAAAGCTCCCGACGGCCCGCCGGTGACCAGATTACCTTCGTCCATCATGCGATCGCCAATCTTCCCGGAGATTGGCGCTTTCAACTGACAGTAACCAAGATTGATCTCAGCCGTCTTCTTCGCTGCCTTGGCCACATCAACGGCCGCTGCCGCCTCGGCCGTATCACCGACCGCCGTCTGAAGTTCTTCTTCCGTCGAGGCCCCTTTGGCTCGAGCTGCTTCGATTCGCTTCAGTGTGCCCTGGAGCTTCGTGTGACGGGCTTCAGCCTGGGCCAGATCGGCCGTTGCGCGAGAGAGATCAGTTTCAAACGGTTGCGGGTCGATCTCGGCAAGCAGGTCGTCTTTCTGGACCTCTGTGCCGGGTTGAAAATGGAGTTTGACAAGGTGTCCACTGGTTCTTGCACGCAGCTCAATTTTTTCTTTCGGTTCGATTCGCCCAGTGAAGTATTCGTAGTCCACCAGTTCGCGACTGGCCGGAACAGAGACCGTGACTTCCGGAATCATCTGAGCCGGTGCGACCACATCTGAGGCCCCACAACCCATCAGGCCGCTGGTGCAGATACAAGCCAACAGGGCGAAACAAAAACAACGGCGTGCGCTGAGCAGAGAGTCTTCAGAAGACATCATGCCAGATCCCTCAAAAAGAAAATCCACAAGTCCCACAAGGACGACGAAGTCTCATCTTAGCACTGTCAAGAACTCCGCTGCGCCTCAACCTCAGATCAAAAACGAAATTCAATTCCCTTAATCTGCTGGAAGCAGTTGGACAGCATCGACGATCACATACTTTCCGTCAGTGCCGTCATTTGAGATGCGAATCCAGATTTCGGTGTCGGCCTTAAACGAAAATTTTCCCAGTGTGCGAAACAGCCGATCATGACGGGGAATTTCCTGTTGATTGATCTGCGTAATAAATTCACCGTCGGCATGATGAATCGTAACGGTCGTGTTCGTGGAGCGGCGAACGTTGTAGCAGTGAGAAATTCGCACTTCGTACCTTCCAGCGGCAGGGATCGATGGCCTGAACGTTGCTGATTTCTGGCCTTTGCCAGTGTTTCGGTCATGCAAGTAGCCTCGCCCGACGTACGGAGGCGTGTGGCTCGAATACTGCCAGTCGCCGGTCAACTCCGCATCGCTGTCGTCCAATATGATTCCGGGGAGCGTCTGAAGATCCGTGACGATGAATGGAACCAGCGACGAATCATCGACCTCACCGGTGGCGTGAGTATTGGAAATAGCTTTTGTATGAAGGCGAAACGATCTTTCAGTCGTCGTCGAATGTTCCGCTGATTTCCAGTGGCTGTAGGCCTCGCGAATGAAGTCTCCTCGCGTCGTTGCTGAACTAATTTGTGGCACAGCGTCCACAGGCAGTCCTGCTATGATCGCCAGTGCTTTCCAGCGTTTTGCGAGGTCCGCTGAAAGTGTTGAGTTCAGGTCTGCTGTGTGTCCCGGGTTCGCTTCGAAATATTGGCCATGCAGATTCCTGCCTCGTTGGCCTGGTTTCTCCGGCATCGTAGCCAGTCCGTGAAGTCCGCCTGCAGTTCCCCACCATTGGGCGGCTTCAAAGTCCGGGTGCGAAGGCAGTACATCGGAGATATAAACTGTCGCCGAACCAGCCGCATGCAGCTTGCGCTGTAACGGTGTGATCGGGACATCTTGCACCGTGAGATTTTTCTGAATCGAGATTGCGGCGGCATGCCCGGCGGCTTGTCCCAGCGACATCCAGATCGGTTCAAGTCGCAACGCGCAGAAACCTACATGAGAAGAACTGGCCGCTGTTGGCACCAGCAGATTCTCAACATCGTCAGGAAGCAATGTTCCGTAGGGAATCTGATACGGCGGAACAGGGTTGTAGAATTCGCCGGAGTGCTTGCCACCGAAACGCGGACCTTCGTGATAGGTTCCATGGCAGTTGTTGCCATAGTCTCCCATGGCGATGGAGTCAGGATGCAGGATTGCTCGAGCATCTCCTGGAGCATGTTCGCTGTCTCGCTGAGTAAACACACGGCGTCCAATCATGCGGCGAGCTTCACGGACATAAAGCTGAGGTGGCAAATGGTTGGTGTCTGTAAATTCATCTCGACACCAACCCCATTGCTGAGCTTCGCCGCGAAATTTCTCCGGCATGGCTTCGTCGTTCTGAAGAAAGTACAACAGTCCAACCTGATCTCGCAGATGTTCAGCGTAAATCTGCTGACGTTCGTTCGCTGTTCCGTCTGGCCATTTCAGGTTTTGTCCGGGCAAGGAGAGACGAACGAGTCCGCCGGACACGTCGTTGATGTCGTACTTTCCATTCGGCAGCGGCGGTTGGTGAGCTTTGAAAATGCAACGGCGGGGATAATCGAAGATTTTATCGATCTGGCCTGATTCGAGGGCCGCTAGAACGTCAGTGAAGTCTTCGCGTCGATATCCAGCAGGTGCCTGCGGAGTGACTCGGTTCGCGGGATCCTGAGTCATAATGAAACGAAAATTGTAAGCCTGAAGTTGGTCGTCGGGTGCCTCGGGCGCCAGTGTTTCGCGGTACTCGCCCTGCCCTTCTCGCCCGGCTCGCCATGGTACTCCGGCCATGGCCATCAGATCGCCTTCGTAAGACGCATCGATCACGATGTGAGCGTTGATCGTGACTTCGGCACCATTGGCATCAATGAATGTCACGGACTGAATGCGAGATCCGGCAGAGTTCATTTCAACAGACTTCAATACATGTTGATGCAGGACTCTGATCTTTGGCCACTCCGCCAGCATCTGCTCGAAGACGGCAAGGTTGACTTTGGGTTCTGCGAAGACACCTCCATCGCAGTCCTTCAGTTGTTGTGAATCCGGGCCATAAGTTATTTCGTAGTGTTTCTGCACGCGCTGGGCGAAATCGAGAAATGCACCGGAAAGACTTTCACGTGAATGAAAGTCGGTATGGGACAGCCCGCTTGTGACCAGACCACCGATGCGATTCGTGGGCTCAACCAGCAGGACATCGTGTCCCTCAGTAGCCGCCGCGACTGCCGCAGAGATTCCCGCTGGCGTGGCTCCGTAAATCAGAATGGGAGTAGCGGATGAGGTCTCGGCAAGACTTTCAGGCGGCCCAATTAAGAATAGGGCAGCAAAGATGATTACCGTCTTGCGGCATAGCCGGCTGGAATAAATTGCTGAGCTCATGGAATGCAGATTCTTCAGCTCTGATTCTGGAGTTGCGATGACAGACTCATGAAGATTTAGCCGTTCAGCGGTTCTCTCGAAAGTAGCCAGTCACTGGGAATGTGCTTGGCACCAACCGCACAACTTACGATCGAACCTACAATTGCGCAGTTTGTGTCAATGTCTCCGAACACTGACGCGGTTGTCCAAAGTGCTTCTTCGAAGTCTGTCAAATTCCGTTGTGCCGCCCAGAGACAGAAAGGGACAGTGTCCTGAGACAAGACCTGTTCTCCGCAACCGAGATATTTCGCTGCATCCCGTGGTGGCGTTTTCGGAGACAGCTTAGAGGCCTGAAGGATGGCATCTCTTGTTTGTGATGCAGGCACGAACGGTAGTAGAGATTCGATCAGATTGCTGCCGTTGACCTCAAGAGACTTTTCAAGAAACCAGTTCGTTGTCAGAGAAGATGCGACCGCCACTGCAATGGCACCTGCTCTCCCTTCAAGATGAGCATGGGTGACCTGAGCACTGAGATCAGCCTGCTCTGCAGATTTCTCGAGGTCATCGTAAAACCAGGCTCCGAGCGGACCAACACGCATGGCCGCTCCGTTTCCCATCGATCCGGTCCCGCGAAATACGTTGCTCGCCGCCGCCTTCCATGGACACCCCTGACTGATGTCTGTCAGAATCTGGTGAGCGCCGTGGCCGTAGCCTCGGTGAGGATCAAGAACGTATTCCTGAGCAAATCTTTGAGCAAGTGCATCTTGATCGATAAATCCATTCATCTCCAGAAGTCGTGTTACGGCGATTCCCATCACCGTGTCATCGGTGAAATACCACGAGGGCGCCGGAGTTTTGCGACTCGAGACACACTCGGGATGAAGCTGGAGCATTGTTCCAAAAGCGTCACCAATGGAGAGCCCATTTAAACTCAGTCGTGCCAATTGAGTTCGTTTCGCATGGTCGTCCATGAGGCACCCCCGGCGTCAGTTCGTGTAAAGAGCTCTGGCAATGAAGTTTCTGGCAACTCGAGGTTTTGGCACCTTTCCTCCGAACCAACTGCGGATATCTTCCTGCAGCCCGATGCCATGCATAAAGTTGTAGAGTGCTTTGTTGAGTGCCTGCCCAAGAGTGTCATGATCGACGCCCGTGGGGTCAATGAAGCCGATGTCGTTTTTGGCGAACGTCACCGGGGGAAGGGGAATCAGCGTGACTCCATAGTCCTCCGGGTTCTTTCCGACGGGTGAATGAACTGTGCAAGTGAATCGGTGGAAGAAGCCGCTCTGGATACAGCCTTCCTCAAACAATTGCCGAACGTACTCCAAGGCATCAACAGTGTCCTGCACTGTTTGCGTTGGAAAACCATACATCAGATAAGCATGCACCAGAATTCCGGCATCGCTGAATCCGCGAGTGACGCGAGCAACCTGCTCAACAGAGACACCCTTCTTCATCAGATTCAGCAGTCGATCTGAGGCGACTTCAAGGCCGCCGGAAATGGCGATGCAGCCGCTGTCGGACAGTAATTTGCAGAGCTCCGGAGTAAATGATTTTTCGAATCGAATGTTGCCCCACCAGGAAATGGCGACTTTGCGGCGCAGCAATTCTTCGGCCAGTGCCTTCAGCCCTTTGGGAGGGGCGGCTTCATCGACAAAATGAAAGCCTGTCTGTCCTGTTTCTGTCACGATCGTCTCAATGCGGTCGACAAGTGTCTCAGCTGCGGCGGTGTCATAGCGTGAGATATAGTCGAGAGTCACGTCGCAAAAGCTGCACTTTTTCCAATAACACCCATGAGCGATGGTGAGTTTGTTCCAGCGACCATCGGACCACAATCGATGCATCGGGTTGAGCATATCGAGCGTTGAAAGGTAACGGTCGATGGGAAGGCCATCCCAGGTCGGCGTGCCGACTTCCGCGAAAGGCACATCGGGTTCAGCATAGTTGACGTAGTGTACTTTGGCAGGTTCTTCCTGGTTCCCTGTGATGCGCGTGAACGTGCGAACGAGTTGACTTGCCGGGCGTTGGCCCTGAAGGAAATCCAACAAAGCCAGCAAAGGGCGTTCGCCATCGTCGAGGGTCACGAAGTCGAAATAGTCAAAGACGCGTGGTTCGGATAACTCACGAAGCTCTGTGTTAGCAAATCCGCCGCCTAATGCCGTCCGGATTGTGGGGTACTGTGATCGAATCGCCTGTGCGATGCGGAAAGCCGCATAAACGGTTCCCGGGAAAGGCACAGTGATCAGCACAAGATCCGGCCGGTGCCGATCGACTGCCTGCCATGTCAGGTCCTGCAGGAACTCATCGACAAGATTCAGTGGAGCAGCCAATGCTTCCGCGAGAGGCTCGAACGAGGGCTGACTCTGGGCCAGCGTTTCTGCGTAACGGACAAATTCAAATCTGGGATCAATGGCTTCACGCAGGACATCAGCCAGATCACTTAGATAAAGAGTTGCGAAGTGGCGGGCTCGATCCTGGACCCCCAGCATCCCAAACGCCCACGCCATGGGATCATCACTGAACTCCTCATCGGCTACGTAGACATCGAGCGAATCGAATCTCGTTCCTTCTGGCAGGAAGTGGCGACTTGCAATGCGATGGGCGAGCGTTGAGTCTTTGCCCTGCAGGAAAGCGATTGTCCGATCGATCGTCGAATGATAATGATCGAACTGCTGAAGAAATCGATTGACTCCCGGAGTTCGCTGCGGCTCATCAATGAGCAGAATGCGCTCGCGAACGGAGGTTAATCCGTCTGATGATAGCAGCTTCAGCACGAGGGCCAACGCCAGATCTTCCTGCGTGGCGGTGATACCCTGTGAACGCAAAAACCCTGTCAAGTAGGCCGTTGACGGGTACGGCGTGTTGAGCTGTGTCATCGGCGGAATGACGGACAGCACTCGCACTGACGACAAAGCCATGGCTAGATCATGTCCAGCTTACGGTGTCGTCGTGATGGGGGCTTTGCGCATTCGGCACAGATGCCATGCACCTCCAGGCGATGTCCGCTCATACGGAAGCCGTGGTCCGCAGCCACTCGTTCCAGGACAGCCGAGATTTCCTCGTTGCGAAACTCCACGAGCTGCTGGCACTTTTCGCAGATGAAGTGATCGTGCTGAGGGTACCCGTAATCGTGTTCGTAAACTTCACGATCGTTCGAGCGGGCGACTTTACGAATCAGTCCTGCCTCTTCGAGTGAACTGATGGTCCGATAGATTGTCGCCCGGCTGACGCGTCCACCATCTCGTCGGGGTTGAGTTAATCGCGCGACGATCTGATCGGAATCGAAATGCTCATGCTCGGCGAAGATCTCGCGAACGATTGTTTCCCGTTCCTGTGTCAGGCGTTTTCCCTGCGTTGCCAGGTACTCACGAAACTTTTCCACAGGCGACGCCGCGACTTCCTGACGATCGAACTCGTTGACAGCCAGATCACTCACTTTGAACCTCAGAGAAAACGCCGAAACGATAGACCGACCTGAGCTAGTCCGTAAGATGAGTTCAGGCGGTTGGGCCGTGCGGTATTGGGATTTCACACAGCAATCGGGTTCAGTTTGGCGAGCATTTCACGAAATGTCACTCGCGATGCCCAAGAAGAGGCTCTTTTCTGAAAAGCCGTTCTTCAGCAGCACCCAAAATTCGGTCAAACAGGCAAATTGTCGTCTTCCAGGCTGTGCAGCATCCGCAAAATCGCCTTTTCGAGGATCTCTTCCGAGTCATAATCGCCACGAGCGATCGCAGTGCGGATTGCCTCCAGCCGCTCTTTTTGCAGTTGTTCGGCTTCTTCCTGCGACAACTGATTCTCCTTTCCGCTGCCCACTGCGCGCTGGGGAGGCATCGCGATAGTCAGGTCGGGTTCTGTTGTAGCAACAGGTTGTTTCTGAGAGGTACTCATTGAAGGTATCACGAAACAGGCCAGCGGAGATTCGAATTCAATGTCTGAAACGGGATTGGGGAAATCGTTCCCTCGGAGGAGCCTTGACGGTTCGACTATCGTATGCGTGCCAATGCCGGAGGTCCAGATCCCAGTTTGGCTGTTGATGTATCTCCTTTGTGGCCAGTGTTTTTCGTCGATCCCTGTTTCCGAATTTTGCGTTAAGAGGGTGTGACGCCGAAACCAGTATTCTGTCAGGGCTCGGAAAAGCGGGCAGGAATCATATCAATTGGCTCGAAGGGTGATCCGCACTCAGGTTCCCGACCTCTTCCCTTAGCCACGATTACTCGATGCGTTGTTGAAAGAATACTAATTTGGACGTGATCGCAGATACAACTCTTTCATCAGCAGGTCGATAGCTTTTCCCCGTGATTTGATGGCTCTGTCAAGTTTCTGGGCTTGCTGCGACTGAACAGCCTGACGGTTCAAATTCGTCAGTTCTTCAAAGTCGACTTTCCATCCACTATCTCTGGCTGCCTGTACAAGGTCGCTTTGGATTTCTGCAAGATGCGAAAGGAGTGCTTCAGACAGTTCCGAGTTAATGACTCGATAAGGCGAAGTTGGCAAAAAAGCCGATCGCGAAATACTGGAGGAATCCGACATGACATCTCTGCGCCGTTGCGGCTCCGGGTGCTCGGCCGAAGCATCCGGATTGTTGAGTTGCGGAAGAGGGTCTGCCTCGGTGTTCGTCGACGCGACTACCAGATCATTCTTCGAGAGGCGTCGGCTGATAAGCCATGCAAAAACTGATGCTGCAACCAATAAAGCCGCCGCCGCGTTGTTCTGATTGAGCGCAAGACTGATACCGTAGACAAGGCAGATAACAGCGGCAATTGCCAGGAGAGTTTTCCATAACCCGGCACGATGTGCAGAAGTCATCTCCGATGTGCGTACCTGCACGACCGGCATAGATCCAGAGAGGGCCTCCTCTGTAGAAGACTGAGGATAATTGTCTATCGAAATCACCACGACCGTGCTGTTATCAGATCCTCCGCGACAGTTTGCGAGATTGATCAGCAATCTGGAGGATTCGGTCGGCGGCATTGATCCGACAATCTGTCCAATCTCAGTGTCACTGACATGATTTGTCAGACCATCTGAACAGAGCAGGAACAGGTCGCCGGGTTCTACTGAAAATGGTCCTTCAATGTCGACTTGAACCTGAGGGTCAGGACCGAGACAGCGGGTGATCACATTGCGCGGATGAAAGAGTTCAACGTTCTCCGGCGTTGCTCGACCCAGACGAATCATTTCCCACTGCAGGCTATGGTCGAATGTAAGTTGCTCGATATGGCCGCAACGGACCCTGTAGACACGGCTATCGCCCACGTGTCCAACGAGCGCACCTCTTTCGGAGAGACTGAGGACACTGCATGTCGTCCCCATGCCTTCGAATTCACGGTTCTCCCGGCCTCGATCGTTAATGGCTTTGTTGGCCGCAACGATGGCTTCGCGCATGCGGCTTTCTATGGTCGTGGCGCTGGTGTTCTTGAAGTAAGCATGCGGGAGTGTGTCGATCGCAATGCGACTGGCGAGGTCTCCTACGGCGTGTCCACCCATGCCGTCGGCGACAACAAACAGGTGGCCACAACGGCTCCACTCGTCCGCGTCGTTGCACATGCGAATCTGCAACGAATCCTGATTCATGGCGCGCCGCATCCCTTTGTCCGTGCGTGACGCATATTGAACGGATGGGGGTGACGACATGGATGAACTACTTGGAAGCCGATCGCAATGACACGAAACCTCTGATCACCATCATCACCGCAGTCGCGGGATTCCGGGGCTCGGCGAAATCTGAGCAAATAGAGTGTACAGTCAGGGTGGATGCTGGCTAGTCAATCGCAGGAAATCGTTGGATACGCCTGTCTTCGGGAAAGCAATCGCGCCGCATCCCCCAAGGCTTGAGGCTCAAACGCCACGCCATGCTTCAATCGTCAGCGAGAGGTTCGTGGGGTGATTGGGGGAAGCGTTAACTCAACCCCTTGATAGCTCTGAAGCACCTGCTCATGGTTCGTGGACCAAATCGGGCCAATATCAGGCTTCGGCCCGATGGTGTATTCAAGATTAATAGTGCCACTCCAAGGCCGCGGAGCAACAGTCTGCTGTTTTTGTTGAGCCAGACTGATCAGAAATTGGCTCAACAGGCCCGTGTTGAGGACCGGGAATTGCGGAGAAAAATCCAGCCCTCAGGGACGTCATTGGAGGTCCAGGTACGCTCCTTGGCCGCATTTGCGGTTTCTGCTTCACCAGTCGAGAGATAAGCTTCTTATTCAGATGCAGAATCAGTTCTCAGATACGAGTGACTCTGCAGGCTCGAAATAAGTCTGATTCGCGAATCGATTTCGTTCCTGAAGTTCCTGGTCAGCAAGAACGGAGATGCGAACCATTTCTGCCGTACTGTTTACCCCCAGTTTGCGAGCCGCGTTTGCGCGGTGTTTTTCAATCGTCTTTACGCTGATCTGAAGCTCCTGGGCTATGCTCTTGTTTGCAAGTCCGTTTGAAACGAGCTGAACAACCTGGAGTTCTCGACGTGATAGTCTTCGGATCTGCTGTCTGGCTGTGTCGCGTCGTGATACCCAGGTTCTGAACGCGACTTCGTCTGGAATCTGTGACGAAAATGAACCTGATGTCATTGATGGTGCAACTGACTGGATCATCGCTGCGTCTCCAATTTTCTTCTGTGTGCCGTAATGCTCGGGCTTTCGAAATTTGCCTGGCCTGAGTCAGCTTTATGGACTTGAGTTAGAGTTTTTATTCGGGTTGACGAACGGGTGTTTATCAACTCCAACCTGAGTAAGTACCTCTATTACCCGTGATGCGGGCAGTTCCTGTGGGCGTTTCCAGGTAGATTCGCCTTATGGCGAAGTCAGGCCCTGTGATCTGAGGATCAATGCCCTCACTTGCGTGAAATTCCCCGTGGGAACGCGTCTTACCGCAAAGAGGATGCAAACACTCCGGTCATGATGGTTCTCCGCGAGGGGAAAACCCGTAGTCGAGCAGAGGCTCCTGCCTGTCATTTACCGGGCGGTGGGCAGCAAGAGAGTGCGTTCTTGCAAGGTCCGGGATGAATTCTTTCATTGCGGACAATTGAGAGCTATCCCTGCCGCAGCAGAGAGAAGCCACGCAGCAGATAAACGAATCCGCTCCAGACTGTAATCGCGACGGCGATCCATAGCAGCACATCCCTGACTGTTGGCAACCATGGCCAGGGGAGATCTCTGGAAAGCGAGAGAAGACTGGCCGTTACTGCCACACACTGGACGGACATCTTGAGTTTGCCAGACAGACTGGCTGAGAAGTCCTTGCCTTCTTTCTCCAAAATTCCGCGAAGGCTGGAGACGAACATCTCACGTCCGATGATGATGATAACCATCCATGCGTTGACACCTGACCCTGGTGCATCTTGTTTCTCAAGCAGAAAAACGAATGTGCCACAAACGATCACCTTGTCAACAAACGGATCCAGAATGCGTCCCAGGACAGTGATTTGCTTGTACTTGCGAGCCAGATAGCCGTCGAGCGCATCGGTCGAAGCCGCGAAGACAAAGAGAGCAGCGGAGGAGATCCACCAGCCGCCCGTGGTGATCATAGAGAACAGCACAATCGACAAAAGCAGCCGCGTTGCCGTTACGAAGTTAGGCATATTGAGCGATTCACGCCCAATGACCGCTCCGCGTTTCGGCTCCGATTCTGATTCGGTGCGAGGTGTCGTTTCCGGTAAAGACATAAATAACTGCTATGTACTAACCTGCGGTCAGAAGAAGTTGAATCCAACGGGCGGGCGAACGGACATTGCGAACGGTCGTTGAGAATTCCTGCGGAGCACGGTTGCCGCCCAAAAACTTTTCCCACCGAAAACTTTCGCCGCTACCACCAGTCGTTTGGCCTTTGTTTGCCTTCGACATTCCTGAGTTAACAGCCGCCTGCCCAGCAGATTACTCTTCCTCGCCCTCATCATCAATCATCGACACCATGCCGACGAGGTCGTAATCCTGACGCTCCATGATTTCAACTGGCACCATATCGCCGATCTGGAGTTCAGAACCGGTCACAATGACGTTCGAGTCGATTTCCGGGGCGTCGGCAAATGTGCGACCAACGTAAACGCCGTCGCCCACTTCTTCGTCGATGATCACATCCAGTTCGTAGCCGATCATTCGATCTGCGTGCTCAAAGGCGATCTCCTGCTGCAATTCCATCAAGGCATCTCGCCGTGCTTCTTTGACCTCTTCTGGCAGATGACCTTCGAGTTTGACGGCGGGGGTTCCTGGTTCCAGAGAGTATGTGAATACTCCCATACGCTCGAAGCGAGTCTCCTTGACGAACTGTTTCAGCTCTTCGAATTGCTCGTCGGTTTCTCCGGGGAATCCGGCAATAAACGTTGTTCGCAGAACCACGTTCGGAATTCGCTCCCGCAGCTTCTGGACGAGTTCTCGAGTTTGTTCGCTGTTGACTCGACGCTGCATG
This sequence comes from Planctomycetaceae bacterium, assembly GCA_044235005.1. Taxonomy (GTDB): domain Bacteria; phylum Planctomycetota; class Planctomycetia; order Planctomycetales; family Planctomycetaceae; genus SXXK01. Next base: position 44,105 of record JBIIIF010000020.1, read on the forward strand.
CGCTTAAGAACCGTGGAGTTAATGTGCTGAAGAGGCATGTCGAGGTACGGCAGGATATTGCGTGAGTCGGCGATGACGTCGATCAACTCATCGGAGAAGTTAATCGGATACAGGTACATCAGGCGAATCCAGTCGATGCCTTCGACCTTCTGCAGTTGTCGAAGCAGCTCTGCCAACTGAACCTTGCCGTAGAGATCCATGCCGTAATAAGTCGTATCCTGAGCAACCAGGATCAGTTCTCGCACTCCGTCCTCGGATAGCTCACGAGCTTCATCCAGAATCATCTCGATAGGCTTCGTGACATGCTTGCCTCGCATCGATGGAATCGAGCAAAACGTACAGGTGCGGTCACATCCTTCTGAAATCTTCAGATAAGCGTAGTGGTCCGGAGTGATTCGCAGGCGGGATTGATCGTTCATCGCCTTGATCGGGGCCGGGCGGAACAATTCTCGTTGTTCGCGAGCACCACCGACAAGTCGATCGGCGACTTTGGTGATCTCATCACGTCCGAACACGCCAACCACATGATCAATGTCCGGCATCTGCTTCAGCAGTCCGCCGTCGGCTTCCAGTCGCTGAGGAAGGCAACCTGCGACAATGACGCCCTTCGTTTTGCCGGCTTTCTTCAGGTCCAGCATTTCCTGAATGACGGAGCGGGACTCTGCTCGTGAGCTCTCAATAAAGCCGCAGGTGTTGACGATGACGAAATCTGCACCTTCAGGCTCAGAAACGAGTGAATAACCATCCAGAGACAATGACCCCAGCATCTTCTCGCTGTCAACGAGATTCTTGGGGCAGCCCAGGCTGACGAAGGCATATGTTCCCTTGGTCTGGCGTGGATCGAGAGGCTCTGAGGAGCTGGCCTGAGATGAAGGAGCAGATAAGTCAATAATCGGGAGAGAGGCCATTGGTCTGAGTAGTTCCTGGTGGTTCAAAGACTCGCGGAGCGAGGAAAAGCTGATTGGGTTGCTCAACCGATTGCACGTATTACCGGCCCGGGCGGCTGAATACGGACAACTTGAGCGATCGTGCGGTCTTATGCAGCCGCTCGGTTCGGGAGCTGAATAATCGCCCATTTTCGCTCCACAGTGTACCGACGCTGTCAATTAAGGCTATGACCTCCTTGACTGAATACTCGGTTTTCCCGCATCAACCCAACACCTCAACGGAATCCCGCTTCCTGAGAATCCCCCTGCTCCGTTTCTTGTACTCACGTTCCTGCCGTGAAATACTTCGCCCACAAGATTACTTTGGCACCTGCGGGAACTTTGATTCCTGAACAGGACAAGGTTTCCCGGTACCCTCTCCAGGCTGGCCGTTTTCAGGGAAATCCTGCGTTTCTTTGCCCGCGTGGCATGAAAAGCGATTCCTGTTGTTCTGCCGGTCGGCACTTAGTCTCCTCTCACGGATCTCAACCAATCATGCTCTGGGAAGTGGAAATTCTGCCAATCGGCAGCGAAAAGGACTACGAAGGTCAGCGAGTTTTGGCGAGCGCCAAGAGCCAGGGGATTGCCGGCTTGAAATCGGTCATCTCAGCCCGGACGTTCCTGATCCAGGGGGAACTAACGCCAGAGGATATTAATCGAGCAGCTGACCAACTGCTGGTCGACTCTGTCACTGAGCAATTCCACGTTCGCCAGTTACCCGCCTCGTCAGCCGACGTTGCCGGTTCTCAGGCTCAGATTCTTCTGAACGTTCTATTGCATCCCGGCGTTACCGACAGCGTTGCTGAGAATGCCGTAAAGGCATTGACGCGACTGAATCTGAACGTCACCAACGTCGCAACCTGTCGACGATATTGGATCACTGGCGATCTGGATGCGGCAAGGTTAACGCAATTGACGAAGAAGGTCTTGTCGAACGATGCAATTGAATATGTCGTGAAAGGTCCTCTGCAGATTAAGGACTTGTCACTGGGAAGCGAGTACAAGCTCAAGCTGTCGACAGTTCCGATTCGAGACATGAATGATGATGAGCTGATGGTTCTCAGCAAAAAGGGACAGCTCTACCTGAGCATCGCTGAGAT
>JBIIIF010000183.1:0-14769 GCA_044235005.1 Planctomycetaceae bacterium
TGCACTGACTGTTCATCCGATTCTGCCATTGCTGACTCCTGATGCTTACGGCGATGCAATCGATCTTATTTCGCTGATCCTGCTGGGCTTCTTCCTGTTTGGTTTACAGCTTCAGTTTGAAGTGCCCGCGATGCTGGCCAAGAAGACAAAACGACTGGTGCCTGGCAGTGTCATGGGCGTCGTCGTCAATGTTGTCGGCAACTTTCTGTTGGTCCCGACGTTTGGCAGCTGGGGAGCCGCCTGGGTGGGTGCTCTGACCTATGCCTCGTTTTCGTTTACGACTCTGCTGATGTGCCGCTCAATCCGCCCGATTCCATATCCGTGGAAGAGCAGTGTGCTGATCGCGACCGGCCTGTGTGTGAGTTATGTGGCTTTGAGATACGGACTGTTTCCGTCAGTGGGTTTGTGGACCGAGTTGCTGGCTTCGATCGGATGTTGTGGCGCATGGGCCGTTGTGTTGTTCGGTCGAGATGCCATGGAGTGGTGGACGACTCGACAGATTCCTGTGCCCTCTTATGAGAAACCTGCAACTGAAACCGACGCAACACGAGCCAATGCAGGTGCTGCGGCATCAACGTCATCTCGCGGTCGCGTTGCCAACGAAGTGCTGGCTGCCGAAACTGTCAGTGTGTGATTCGACCACATGAAACGATTCATCAAGCACCTACTCAATGCGTTTGCTGCGGTTGTTGTGTTTCCCGCCGTCTGTGTGTTCCGATTGCAGGCCGCCATGGCCGGAGCCGATCGAGTTTTCAACAACTGGAGTCAGCTCTTTAGTCTCATTCCCGGACTGACAGGCGTCTACCTGCGACACGCCTTCCTGCGACTGACAACAAAGGGCTGCGGCGAAGATGCGTGTGTCTCTTTTGGGACGCTGTTCTCTCATCCTGGCGTATCGCTGGGAAAGACAGTCTACATTGGTAATTACTGCTCTATTGGTGACGTGACCATCGAAGACGACGTCCTGATAGCCTCCCACGTTTCTATTATGAATGGATGCCGTCAGCACGGTACGGAGCGACTGGACATTCCGGTGCGAGAGCAGGCCGGGCACTACGAGGCCGTGACCATCGGCCGTGATTCCTGGATCGGCGAGCGTGCCACCGTTGCCGCCAACATCGGCCGCCACTGCATTATTGGCGCCGGTGCATTGGTGTTGTCGCCGGTGCCGGATTATTGCATCGCCGTCGGAGTTCCCGCGCGAGTCATTCGCGATCGGCGGCAGCCTCAGCAAACTGTTGGTATCGAAGCGTCTCTTGCGCGAGTTGATTCGGCGATGGCAAGTCTGCGCACCTGAAGTCGTTCGAAATTATGATCTCCTCGGTACGGCCACTCTCCTTTGAGATTGAGCCCAAAGCGTTAGCCGTTTTTTCCGCGGAATCGGCGAACGCCTCAGGCTCATAAGCTAAGTGCAGGTGCTGCACCGGCAGAATCTGCCGCAGGATGCAGTTCGAACGGCCTTCAGCAGCAGTCAAAGACTGCGCTTCAATCGTCACGAGCCAAAAAACCAGAAATGTTTATCCAACCGGTACGACAGGACCGAAGAATGGATTGTGTAGTTCTGTTGCGCTGTCGCGATGATGTTTCCGTGAGAACGGACACGCGGAGGTGATGGGGTCAGGAGACCGATCACCACTGACTGACGTCGGCGGTAGCAGCAGTCTGGAGTTCTGGCGGATGTGTCTGCCAGATGCAGTCAGCGTCCGAGAATTGTAGACAGTAGACCACCGGGACGGTTTCTCAGCAGTACGAGTGCGATCCGGAACGGAAGGTACCTCACGGAGGAGAACTTTCATGCGAAAGTACGGTAAGTGGTTGCTCGTGCTGAGCGTTATCGCGGCCAATCCGGTCGTCGCCAGCGCGGACGGGTTTCTGGGTGGGCGGATGAAGCCTCAGATGCCATTCTCGGGATCAGCCGAGAAAGCTCGCAATCAGGCAAAGGCCGACGAAGTGGCCTCGGCTCTGAGAAGCGGCAGTGTACAGGGCACCGACATTGAAATCGAAGTGAAGGATGGCGTTGCGATCCTGAGCGGCAAAGTACACGAAGCCAGTCAGCGAGCTCATGCTCAGCAGCTTGCCGCTTCTGTGCCAGGCATTCGCGAGGTTGAAAACAACCTGCGATACGTGCCAGCCGGTGGACAGATCGAGCGTGCTGCGGCCACTCGTCCTGCTGATCCTCGTCAGGGCCGCGTTATGCAGGCCGGTGGTGCTGAAGCCCCCGAGTCATCTCGACCAATTCAGCGAGTCAGTGCGGAAGTTCCTGCTGGTCAGGACAACACCGCGATGGCCAATCAGGTGGCTTCCTCATTGTCACAGGTCGGACTTGTCGGTTACGACATCGAGATCCGCGTGAACAATGGCGTTGCAACGCTGGCCGGTGAAGTTGCTACCGTTGGTCAGCGACAGGCCGCTGGTGCTGCAGCTCAGCAGACGCCCGGCATTCGCAGCGTCAACAATCAGTTGAAGGTCAGCGGGCCGATTACTCAGACCGCACACAGCCCTGAAGCTATGGGCTATCCAGGCAGTCCGCAGATGATGCAGATGCAGGGGCAGGGAATGCCTCCGCAGCTCATGGGCTCAGGCATGCCTCCACAGATGATGCAGACTGGCTATATGCAGCCAGGGATGCAGCCGGGGATGGATCCGAGCATGATGAATCCCTCTGCGATGGGTTATGCTCCGACCAGCTTCAACAATCCTCACCTGCCATCCCATGCATGGCCATCGTATGCACAGTACCCGAACTCGGCAGCCGTGAGCTATCCGACTCAGTACAGTGCCAGTGCCTGGCCTTACATCGGTCCATTTTATCCGTACCCTCAGGTACCGATGGGCTGGCGTGAAGTGTCCCTCGAGTGGGACGATGGCCAGTGGAACCTGAACTTCAATAAAGAAAAAGACAAATGGTATTGGATCCTCAGCCCAAAGAACTGGTAATGGCTGACCCGGTATCGTGATGAATCCAGACTGCTGACGAAACAGCTCTGAAGAGGCAACTTTTCAGAGCTGTTTTTTTATGCGCAAACTTCAAAACATCACAACCCGACGCGTCAGTTTTGAAGTTGCGCGTTTGTGCCTATCCCAACCCGACGCGGCAGCGAGGGATTGCGATTTCGCGGTTTACCAATGTCTCCGTAAATCCCTCGCTGACGCGTTTTGGAGTTGCGCATTGTTGTGAGGGCTGGAAGCCCAATCTCAACATCGCCACGACGTTGATACAGATCTGCCAGCACGGCAGAGGGATTCGGCAGAGACGTGACCAGTAGCAGAGTCAGGTGTTCATTGACAACAATTTCATGCAGCCGCACCCTCAGGACGCCATCTTTCGGAAGATCGGGTGTGTCTTACGCTCCTTCGCCGAAGGCCTCCATTCATGAGCCCAGACGCGATGATGATCCTGACTTTCAACCAGTTCAGCCTTTTTCGTCACAGAGCCAAACCGTTGTTCTGTCATCCGCAGTACAAACCTGTGTCCGGCAGATGTGATCAGATGTGCGACGGAGAAAATGCCGAATCCGGAATCTCCCGGGAGAACACTGCCGGGCGGCAATCGCTGCAGATTGCGTGCGATGAGAGATGTTTCAGACACCGCATTCGGTCCGTACATGGCTCCGACTTCTGGAATCAACGCGGCCCCGCTGCTCAGTTCATGGCAGACCGTCAGCAATGCGACCGGCCAGACGCTTTCCCCATATTGATTGGAGGCAGGAGGAAATTTCTTCTGCAATTCGAGTTCAGGAGCCAGCGTGATGGTTGTACCATCCATCGTAAAGACGCGTTGTTCGCCCAGCGTTGGCTGTGTCGCGTCAATCAGCGACTGACTCACCTGCTGCGCGCCTGCGAATAGGTACTGGCGTTCGTGGAGAGAGTTCCTTCAGTCCCCCGTTTGTTGTCAGGCAGAAAGTCGGGTTTCGAATCAATGAGCTTCTTGACTGCCGCTTCGAGAGACTTATCCGGGTTCATCCGCTGATAGACCAGCATCCACAGCACGACGGCAGTGGTATAAACGGCATTGTCCCGAACAGGGTGCCGCTCATTAGCCTGCTTCAGATCAGCGCGTGTCTTCAAAAACTCAAACGCCCGATCAAACTGAGCATCACCCTCAGCATCAACAGAAACCACGCATCGCGGAACCATGCCAATTTGACTCCTTCTACAGAGAGTTAAACGGCATGCGCAAAAGTTGTGCCAAAAAGACTGGTCGGCTGAAACATTTTCTAAACCAAGTGCTATTAAGCTCACGCCACCGGCAGAGGATGTGCCGGGCTTCCAGCCCTAACTAAAATGCGCAACTTCAAACGCTGAAGCCTGGGGCTACCTGCTGCCGCCTCTAAGAGGCGAAATCAAATCTCAGATTCCATCGACTCATTCGGAGCGTACAACAGCCCCAGAATCCCAAGCCCATAAAACGTGTACTCCACATCGGCCTGTTGGTCCCAGCTTGCACCTCGAAAACCACCAGCCGACAGTTCCAGCGATGTTGTGAGCCAATGCAGAATTCTGTCCGGCGGAATCAGATCACGTCGTTTTAAATCCTGAGCTGTCAGCAAACCGGTGAACGTCGACAGGCCATCGGCGAACGGGATGCGAGTATTCGCCTGGAAGCCTCCTTCAGCACTCACAACATCGGTCAGGAATCCCGTGACGTCATCGGCGATATCGTCATCCATCGCATTGAGCTGATTCAAGAGCGCGACAGCGGCCGCCGTGGGATTGGTCCCGCTGCGTTTCATCGGAGCAATCTCCACGAAGCCGCCGTCGTTTCGCTGGCGGTCATAAAGAAATTGCACCATCGCATTGCGTCGGGGAATCTTCCGCCCCATTAACTCATAAGTCAGTGCGACAAGGAACGACTGATAGGTGCTTCCGAGTGCCCCGTCTGTGGATTTTGCGTAGCCACCGTCGGCTGTGCGAAACTTCTCCACGGAAACGGTCACCTGATCCGCAAAGTCCGCCGGCGAGTGATGCAGCAGGTCCGGGCCGCCAGACGCCTGAACGACCAGAGCACTATACAGCCAGCTCAGCAGATCAATCACACCAAGGCTCAGCGGATCAATTGCACCCAAATAGGCAGCAATCTTGTCGCGGCAGTCGGTTTCCAATCCGCCACTAACCGCCAGAGCTCGCACGGCAAAACCCGTGTAATACAGGTCGGCGTCGCCTTCGCGGCCTCGAAAACCCCCGGTCTCCGTCTGCTGGCGGACCAGAAATTCCCGATGCCGCGCAAGTCGGTCCGGCGAGATCTCGCGGAGGCCTCGGGAAACTCGGTCGGCTAATCGAAAAAGATACATCGAGAATATGTGGCTAAAGAAAATGGTCGATGCTGTTCGGCCCGGAGTCTGCCTGCTAAGCTGTTTCGCTTTCCCTCGGCCCGGCAGGACGTGGATCGGGACGAGGCAATGTAACCAGGCACAGCCGGGGTTTGCACTGTCGCGGGCAACGAATCCGCAGATCTGCAGCCCTTGTGCCGTCTTTGCTGAGACTGTCGATTCCTCATGGCCGGTTCCACCTCCGCTTCGACTTCATCGCCCAATAAAAACGCTGCCGCCGCTCAGGACGAACTGGTCCTGGTGATGGACTTCGGAAGCCAGACTGCTCAGCTGATCACTCGTCGCGTTCGTGATCAGAATGTGTTCTGTCAACTGGTTCGCCACGACCTGACAGCTGATCGCATCAAGGCTCTGAATCCCAAAGGCCTGATTCTTTCCGGCGGTCCCGCCAGCGTTTACGGCGAAGGGTCACCGAAAATCGATCCCGAGATTTTCAATCTGGGCATTCCCATTCTGGGCATTTGCTACGGCATGCAGATCACCTGCTACACGCTGGGTGGACGAATTCTGCCGGCTCATTCGCGTGAGTTTGGCCGATCGCCTTGTACGCAGTCCAGCACGGCCGTTGCCAGCAATCTGCTGTTCGACGGACTTCCGCAAACGTTCACCGCGTGGATGAGTCACGGAGATCAGGTCGAAAGTCTGACGGGTGACTTCGATCCGATTGCATCAACTTCGACGTGTCCAAACGCGGCTGTGAAACACAAGACATTGCCCATTTATGGACTGCAGTTTCACCCCGAGGTGACTCATACAGAATTTGGTGGACAACTGCTGGGCAATTTTGTCCGCAATGTCTGCGGATGCCAGGGCAATTGGAGAATCAGTTCGCTGATCGAACAGCAGAAGGAACTGATTCGAAAGCGAGTCGGTACTGATCGAGTCATCTGTGGTTTGTCAGGCGGCGTGGATTCCTCCGTCGTGGCCGCTTTGATTTCCGAAGCCATCGGCGATCAGCTTTCCTGCATTTTTGTCGACAACGGTCTGCTGCGAAAAGATGAACGTGGTCAGGTCGAAGAGCAATTCAACGGGCACTTCAAGACGGACCTGCATGTTGTCGACGCGTCTGCCCGGTTCCTCGGAGAACTGGCCGGGGTCTCCGATCCACAGAAGAAACGCAAGATCATCGGCAAGGTGTTTATCGACGTCTTCCGCGATGAAGCGAAATCGATCCCGAATGCCAAATATCTGGCCCAGGGAACTCTGTATCCTGACGTGATTGAATCGGGAGCCAACCCGGACGGTCCCGCAGCGACCATTAAATCTCACCACAACGTCGGTGGACTGCCGGCCGAGCTGGGATTTGAACTGATTGAACCCCTGCGAGATCTCTTCAAGGACGAAGTGCGTCGCATGGGTCTCGAACTCGGATTGCCGGAGACGATGGTCTGGCGTCATCCGTTTCCTGGTCCGGGGCTTGCCGTTCGCTGCCTTGGCGATGTCACGGAAGAACGTTTGCGTATTATTCGCGAAGCCGATGCGATCCTGATTGAAGAACTGCACAACGCGGGGCTCTACCGAGACATCCAGCAGGCGTTTGTCGTGCTGCTGCCGGTCCAGTCTGTCGGCGTCATGGGTGACGATCGCACGTACGAAAACGTGGCGGCGGTGCGAGCGATTCAGTCGGAAGACTTTATGACGGCCGACTGGTACCAGTTTCCGCACGAGGTGCTGGCACGAATTTCGACTCGAATCATAAATTCTGTTCGTGGAATCAATCGAGTGGTCTACGATATTAGTTCAAAGCCACCAGCAACGATTGAGTGGGAATAGTTCGATTCATGGCCAGCTTCACCTCAACATCCCCGATTTTGACCTGCGTTCCTGCTGCGCTGCGAGCGTTTTTGGGGCGACCGGCCAATTTGCCGCAGATCAGTAATCCGGATCTGGAACTCGAGATTGTGAAGGCACCACCGGAAGTCATGGTGGGTGAACGCATTGAGTTTCGGATTACGGCCTATGGCTTCAAGCAGCGGGCGACGCACGAGTATCTGACGACTTCCGAGAGACTGATCCTGGAATCTCAGATCGATGGTCCTCTGCGAGCGTGGCAGCATGCTCAGAAGATTGAAATCGTCACTGCGGACAGTTGTCGGCTGATTGATGAAATTGATTTCGAATGTCCCGGTGGCATGCTGGGATATTTGCTGACGGAAAGTCGCATTAAAGATTCGCTCGAAGAAGGCATGGACTTTCGCTACTCCACGCTTCAGGAACTTATCGAATCCGGAGCCATCGCTTGAAAAAGTCCGAATCATCGCAGCCGCCAACCGTCGCCATTGCTCTGATGACCGCGTTCATCCTTGCCGCGGGTTTCGTTGCTCTTGTGGCTGTGGTCATTCCGGGCGTGCTGCTGATGGTCGTTGCGGGATTTGGACTGCTGCTGCTGTTCGTCGCTCAGTATTTCCTGTGGGCTCGCTGGATGTTTCCAATTGTTCAGCGTTGGGAGCAGGAAAAGTTAGACGCTGAAGCACTCGCAGCGAACGCGACACCTGTTGAGCACAAGTAATCCTGCTCGAGTGAATACTAACTGGACATCGCCATGTTTCCCTCTCTCCCCCATTTTTTTCGGATGCTGCATGGTGTAACAAAGCGGCATTCTCGCAAAAAATTGGGGGAGAGGGCCGGGATGAGGGGGGATTTTTTGTCCGCTGTCATCTATGAAAGCCCCCTCATCCGGCCTATCGGCCACCTTCTCCCCCGAGGGGGAGAAGGTGCTTCGGTTCACGTGAGAATCGCTGATCAACGAAACAACGTCAGTCAGTCCGCGCCTTCAAACCTGGCGCTGTCCAGCTAATGTCGGATCGCGAACCTCAGTCTGACGCATGCAGACCATGGAGCCAACAAGTCTCTCGATGGGTACGGTTGGCGTGCCAAAGAGAAGTACTGAGCCCGAAGCCGGGCAACGTTTCCCCGGGCAATGACTTCGCAGACGCAACGGTTGCGGACTTCCTTGCCTCTGCGGATGTAATTTCGGCTGTTATGGCGACGGCTCCTGAACGACCACTGGGGTCAACGATTCTCGACTGCGTCGAAGCAACTCAACGCGTCGTTGGACACAACACTAATCTGGGCATCATTCTGCTGATCGCCCCTTTGGCCGCCGTGCCTGCCGGGCAAACGCTGTCGGATGGCATCGGCGCGGTACTGAACTCCACGACCGTGAATGACAGCATTGCAGTCTACCAGGCGATTCGCCGCGCACAGCCAGCGGGGCTTGGTGAAGTCAAGGATCAGGATCTTCAACAAGCACCGACTCAGAATCTGGTGCAATGCATGCGGCTTGCGGCAGACCGAGATCTGATTGCCGCGCAGTATGCGAACGGTTTTCAGCAGGTACTGGGAAATGGTCTGGAATGGCTGGCGGAGGCTCAACAGGCTATTGAATCATCTGCCGAACAAATCACGTGGCTCGCCGTGCGATTTCTGGCGGAGTTTGGCGACAGCCTGATTGCTCGCAAATGTGGTCTTCCGATGTCAGATATTGTGCAGAAGAAAGCTCAGGAGTTAATTGGCAGTGGCTGGCCCCACCGGAGCGGGTCGTCGGCCGATCTGGCAAATCTGGATTCTTTTCTGCGAGCAGACGGGAATCGTCGCAATCCGGGAACAACCGCCGACTTTATTGCCGCAGTGATCTATGCCGGACTGCGTCAAGGCCAGATTGCCTGAGCCCTGAAACCTTACTTCAGCAGTTCTGCAAATCGTTCCAGATCCTTGCCGATCGCACTGGACTGCTCATCTGTCAGCGGTTGATTTCCGAAACGCACCTGATTGAAGGCTTCTGCGATTCGCAATGGCACTGACTGGATTTCGGGAGAAGAAATCCGGGCCTGAAATTCTCTTGTCGCCATCTCAGCATTTTGTAGCGCGCTGTTGCTGGGGGATAGTTTGAGGCCGTGTCGTTCGCACAAACTACAAAAGCCTTCATAAAAGCGGATCACCGACTTGAGTGACTTATCACGCGGCGATCGGCGTTCCCAAAAGGACCGACAGAGTTTGCGGAGTCTCTGAAATGCCTGAACACGAATCAGACCAGCCACCGTCGCCAGCATCAGGAACGTAACAACACCACCCTGCCAGCTCACCCATTTCTCCGGAGAACTTCCGAGACTCACGAACCATTGTCGAACGGTTGCCAGCAATCCCTGCTCCTGAATCGTCTGGTACAGTGATTTTGAAGTGGAGATCACAGGAGCAAAGAACTCCTGTTGACGCTGAGCCGACATGTTATGAATGCCGTCATTCCAGAAGTCTGAGATGGCCTCCTGAATGTTGGACATCAGCGTGGTGGATTCACTCTTTGCAAGCAACTCTTCCCGCTCGGCGGCCGGAGTCGCTTCAAGCGTTTCCCACTTCCCATCAACCCACGCCTCGGTCCATGCGTGAGCATGTCGCTGCCGAACCTCGTACTTGCCCGTAACGCTGTTGAGTTCACAACCGTAGAACCCATTGACCAGACGTGCCGGCACCTTGACGGCTTGCAGCATCAGCGTGCAGGCGGATGCAAAATACTCACAATGTCCCGTCTTCGTGTTCAGCAGAAAGTCTTCCAGCGGGTCGAGCGAGTTGTTCTGTCGAGTTGGAGTCAGCGAATATCGATAGGCATTCTCGCGACTCAGATACAACATAATTCTGCGCGCGCATTCGTCCGCTGGAGCCCGCGTCCCATTGTCCTGACAGATCTCATTCGCAATCCTGTAAAGCTCAGGCAGCACGAATCGCAGATCCCGTTCCTGAACATAGACTCGCCGTTCCAGCGTACGTGGGCCAAAAGGAGCCTGGACATACTCCGTTTCAACACCATCCGTCAAAAACAATCGTTCCGCTGTTGCCTGAAGTTTGTAGCGCATGGCCCTCAGTTGCGGGTCCGTTTGACCGGGGACAGAGCCCCACTGTTCGAATGGAATGCCACTGTCAGGTTTCACGCGAGGCAACTGGACTGAGAACGACCGTGGAAACGTCCCCTCATAGGGGCGTTCCAGCCAGACAAGGCACGCTCTCTTTTCCGTTGCAAGCACTCGATTTTTTCGGGTGGATGTCACCAGACTGACCGGATACGGCGCGAATGCAAAGAGTTCCAGCGGAGGGTCCTGAACAATGCTGACCAGAAAATCAGATGGCATCGGAGAATAACTGCCGGGACGGTGGATGCCGTCTTCATGAGATGTGTCCCGCAGCGAATATCCGCGATACCATTGCCCCCCAAAGTAACGTGCGAAAACGTTCCCGCGGAAACGGAGCTCATCCATCCCCAGGCCATCCGCGAGCTCCTCAGCGGTCATCGATTTTTTCGTCTGCATATTCACCGCATCGAATGTGAGCACTCGCGCATTGCTCTGCATGATCTTTCCGACGTCACCCAGAGAGACCGAATTGCTGAAACCGGTACGGCCTCCGCCAATCACCGGTTCAACAGGAATATCACCCAGCACAAGACCCGGTATCCAGAGACGCGGAAATGCGGCAAAAACGATAAATGCCAGCACCAGCGAAACGACAAACGAACCGCTCACCATTCCTCGAAATCGCCACCCCAGCCAGGTCGCGGCGGCATCACGCTGCAACCCGTTTCGCACCATGATCAACGGAGCTCTGCGATCGTCAGCCCCAACACTTGTCGCTGAGGCTGACGCTCGTCGAGCGGCACCAACACCCAGAAAGGTCTGCAGGAATGATCGGAATTTCCTGCTTCGCTGCGCGGGGCTCTGAATCGTTTCTGATGTCGCCGAATGACGTTGCGACTCTTCCGGACCGGCTGAATCTTCCACGATTTTCTGGCGACCGCCGCCTGCATACTGATCCTGAACCCGAAAGAGCGAAAACACCGACATGGTCCACAACATCAGCAGCATCATTCCCATCAGAGACGCGCCAAAAGTGGCATCGCCCGAGACAATACCGCCGATGGCCAGCTCAAGAACGCTTAATGCCAACAACCACCAGTATTGCCGATGAGATTTGGGCAACAACAAGACGATCCATGTCAAATAGACGACCAGATGTGCTCCGGAAAGCAACTTCTGAATCAGTGTGCCTCCCAGAAATTCGTTGGCCGCCATCCATAATGCAACCAGACCAAACAAGTTGCCGACCAGCACCGGGATATGCAGAATCCGATAGTGATCGACAAAGATCCAGGCGATGACAGCCACGATCGGCGTTATTCCGGCCGGGAAAAACGCGCCTTCACTGCCAGCCAGAATCAGTGCGGACGCAGAAGTCACCAGCGTTATGCTTCGAAAGAATGTCGCTCGAAGCCGTGCATCACTCTTCTCCACGGATTGTTCAGCCACGCGACATCTCTCCCGCCTCAACGCTGTTCGAGACCGCAAAGACATCATTCAATGTCTCTGTTCGACATTCCAGAATCATCAGTCGTGGCATGATCTGAGTTTCATGCTTCACCGAATCCCTCGCCAGCGTCTCACAAAGCGCTCGTGCTGCATCCGGGCGCGGAGTGATCAGTACGAAGCGGCTGCTGGAGGAAATCGGTCCCTGAGCAACGGAGGTCAGAATCTCTGCCAACGGCGCTTTCACTGTGGACTGACAAGTTGCCAACGCTTTCAGAGCCGCATCCCGAAATCGTACCGCCCCGGCCACTTCCAGATTCTGAAGCTCTTTTCCCGCGATCAGCAGGCGATAAGTTCCAGCGGATGATTGTCGAGTTTGCTCCACGCAAAGCGTGGCCGTAAGACTCACCGCGGTCTCCTGCAACGCTTCTGTAAACTCGGGAGTTGAAAACAAGTCCAGCAAAAGTACCAGCTCCGCCTCTCGATGCTGTTGATGTTCCTTCACCATCATCTGTCCATGTCGAGCAGAGCTGCGCCAATGAATGGCTCGCGAACTGTCGCCCGCTCGGTACTCCCGAATGCTGTGGAAATCGTCGTCAAAAATGCCCATCCGCGCGTGGGCTCGACTGGCGGATTCCGCCAAATCCCGTTCTCTTCTTTTCCAGCCTGGCAGGAGTCGACCGATCGCCGGATGCACAATCAGCTCACTCTCACCTTCAACGACATGACCTCGCTCGCCAATTCCCAGCGGAAACCGACTGCTGATGCGCATCGGACCAAATCGATAAAGCCCACGGCGATTAATGCATAATTCATAGCGGCCAAATCGCTCTTCTCGCGGGCCGACTCGAACAAACGTGACGGTCGGTTCCACACGCAGATCTCGCCCCTGCACAACGTCCCGAACTTCGATCAGGCGAGAAGACAGCAGAGGCTTGTCGTTTCGCAGCGTCACGTCCACGCCGAAAAAAGCACCGGCCTGAGTTGTCAGTGGGTGTTGCCTGAAAACGGTCACTCGCGCCAGCATCGCGTCGACAACCCAACCGTTGACGACGAATGGTCCCGCCATCATCCCAAAGACCAGCAACAGAATATTGCCTGTGTCCGGACTACCACCCGTCAGCGCGCCAACGGCCACGATGAGCATCATTCCCAGATAAACGATTCCTTCCCTTGGCAGCAACATCCGCGAGCGAATCCCCATTCGCTGCGTAAACCTCGCGGTCAGCTGTGGAAAAATGATGGTGATGAGAGAAAACGCCAAACTGATGCCGCCGAAGATCAGCAGCGTATTCCGTGAACCAGCCCATTCCGGAAATGTCAGCGGGATGACATACGCCGCCAAAAAGAATGCAGCGCTGGCCAGCAGACGAATCGTATTGCCAGCACCGAACGCTGCGGGAATCAGCGACCTGTTCGAATTGTCGGTCGACATCTTCGGTGCCTCTCCAATTCACACTCTGTGTAGTTCTGCCGAATTCTGGCAGGACTTTTCCGGCTCCCTGAGCCAACACATCGCATCCTGTCCGGCCGTGTTGGGAAATCTACGGCGATCCCCGGCAACTTTCACGATGAACTTTTCATCCCTTGATGTTAAGTAGTGTAGCAATGTCCTGGAATGTTGCCTGGGGTCCACGCAAGAACTCCGAATGAGCGATCCGTACAGTGAACGACTTTCTACTGCAGGCCGAACGGGTCATCTGAAAATACTCGCCAATCACGCGAGAACCGTCCCCCTGTCACCTGCCTGTGGATCGGCACATTCTGCAGCCCGGAAACGTCGCAATCGTCATAGAAGTTGAACCCATCGCGGCCTTCGCAATTCACCTGCACGGTCAGGTCTCTCGCTGCTCAAGGCCGGTTCCGATTCCGAACACAAAGAGTGATCGGTCTTAACATTTTCGCGAACCGCTTGCTGTGACTTCGCAGTCATGAAACTCTCGTGGAACTTCAACAAGGTTAATCCTCGCTTCAAGAACCGCGAAGCGACTCAGGGGGAGTTCTTTACGAACGATACCGAGCTGCGTGGTTTCATTCGGGAAGCTGTGCAGAATTCTTTGGATGCGAAACGCCCCCGAGTCAAAGGTCCGGTTCGTGTCCGTATCTTTGTTTCCGGAGATCAGGCCGCGCTGTCTCCCGAAAAAGCGGCTCGCTGGTTTGAAAATGGATGGCCCCATTTCCACGCGGAAGGCAGCGGGCTTCGCGATGCTCCCCGACTTGATGAACCCTGCCGCTTTATCGCTTATGAAGACAGTGGAACCACAGGCCTGACCGGCGATGTGACTCAGTACCACGAAGTTGCCGGAGTGAAGAATCCGTTTTACTACTTCTTCCGAGCAGAAGGACAGTCGAACAAGACTGACGGAGGTCGAGGTCGCTGGGGATTGGGAAAATTCGTTTTCCCGCGCAGCAGCCGCATTCGCAGTTTCTTCGGCCTGACCGTGCGACATGACGACAGGAAACGCCTGCTCGTGGGGCAGTCGATTCTGAGATCTCACCATGTTGGCGACAAAAGCTTTACTCCCGACGGCTGGTTTGGAAAAAAACCGGATCGTAATGAGGCTTCTCTGCCCGTCTCAGACCAACGTTGCATCAATAAGTTTATCGCAGATTTCGGTTTAAAACGTGGAGAAGATCCCGGGCTGACGCTTGTCGTTCCCTACTGCGATGAACGCTGGACTCGCGCGGCCGTGATCGAAGCTGTCGTGCAGGACTATTTCTTCCCGGTTCTGAACGGACAGCTTGTCGTCACCGTCGAAGATGCGGACGAACGCTGCGTGCTGGATTCGGCAACTCTGGAAACCGTTTCACGAACCTGCAGTCGAACACTGCAGCAGACGATGAATCCGCTGATGGCACTGACAAAGTGGTCGCTGGCTCACAAGAATGATGTTCTGTCCTGCGTTCCTCTTCTTCAGGAGCCTGCAGCCAGCGGTTCAGGATTCTCTCTTCCCGAATCAACAAAGTCGAAGCTTCGCTCCCTCTGGAAAGCAGCCGGCAAAGTTTCCGTGCGAGTTCCCGTCACGGTCCATCCGAAAGACGGCTCGCCGCGAACGACCTTCTTTGATGCTTTTGTGGAGCGGGCCGAGGGCTCTCTGCAGAAACGTCCGGTCTTTGTTCGCGACGGAATTGTGATTTCAGACGTTCGT